>NZ_JBSGJR010000254.1:0-9220 GCF_053605645.1 Micromonospora sp. NPDC003776 | reverse complement strand
ATCACTAGGCGTAGGAACCTTCATGATCACTGATGCCTGTGCCCGTCTCCTACCCGCCCGATCCCCACTGACCTATTTGCGCGGCCTCTAAGGGTGGCGATCAACTCGGGGAGTTGAAGCGGAACTTAGACGGGCGATCGCGTGACCTGCGGTGACATCATCGGCGCGCTGGTCACGCCCCGCCTTCGACTCACATCGTTCTCCGCCTCTTTGTCGACGTTTCACACTGTCTTGTGCCCCAGGTGTGCCCCGGACGACGCCTTGACCCCCAGGCAACCAACAACGGGCCGTGACCTGCCATCACACCAGGGCGAAGCTGGCGCAACGGTCCTTCGACGTCCGTGGGCGTCCACGACTGTCCGCGCCGATCGTCCCCCAGTTAGTCACCCACCAAGGGGCTGCGTTGTGCCCTCGCCGGGCAATCGTGGGTCGGCCAGCAGCACGACACGGTCCGCTTTTACATCGAAGCCGAGCACCGGATGTCCGTAGTCGCCCTCGGGAGCCATCAAGACCGGCTTGCCCAGCCTGCGCCCAATCGCCGCAAAAAACTCGCACAGCATGTCCAGTCGCTGCTGACCTTGCAGTTCCCGTAGGTCGATGTCGAAGTCGATCTCGACCGCCGAGTACGGCCAGAAGTTGACCAGGACGCCGGGAACCGGCCACACCCGAAAGATCGGCAGCTCAGCGTCAGCGGGTCGCGCCAGTACTTCGGTTGCTGGAGGAAGTGGTACGACCTGGTTACCCACCGAGTACTCCCACTCCCAGCCCTGCGTCTGGAGCAGGTCGAAGACCGTCTGCCAGTCGTCCACCGAGGCATCTTCGACACGCACGTCTGGCAACGCACCCATCAGGTCCGGGTCGAAGAAGTTCTTGGCGTCGTCCCACACAAGGTCAGGCACCCCGTCATCCTGGCTGACCGGCGATGAGGACGCAGCCCTATTGCGCCACCGCGCGCTTGCGTCTTGTAGCTCCACCGCGACGACCCCTCGCTTGTAAGTTCTGGGCGCGTCGTCCGGTGGGGTCCGTCCGCATCCGCGACCTCGGGCGGCTGTCTGCGCCCGGCCGCTGGCCACTGCGCTCGTCCGAGCCCGTTGCTGTCACCGCAGCTGTCGGCAGACACCCCAACGGCGTGGGGTGGGCGCTAGCGATCCTCACATCAGCTCTGAACGGCACCAGCCGAGGTCCTTACTTATCGCGTCGGCGAGTCGCGTTCCAAGCGCTCCAAGTCGCGCTCCCAAACGGCGATCAGCCCTTCGCGGATGGCGTCGTCGGTGACGCCCTTGCGTATCCAACCGATCTCACGGTGGTCGTAGCGAAGCACAAACACCAGTTCAAGGTCGCCTGAGATCTCCTCCAGCCACGCCACCAGCCAGCGGAGCTCGGCAAAGAGGCTTCTTTCCATCGCAGGCGTCACCCATGGTCCGGGCTTAGGAAAAGCGTACGTGAGCCCGATCTGCCGCGCGCCACCCGAGTCGACCTCGTCGAACGCTTCCACGCACCCGCCAGCCCAGCTCAGGCTGCCGCAATCGCGCTCGTAGGCCAGCAGGAAGCGGTTAACGTCCCTGTCGTCGAGGTGTCCCTCGCTGCAAGCGATCAGCTCATCTAGCGGCACCGGCATGATTCGATCCTAAGGACAGCCACGGGGATGCCGGACGACTGCGCCCGAGGGCTAGCCAGCGCCACCGACTCCTTGCCCCCCAGGCAACCAACAGGGCCACGTAAGCTGTTGTTCCGTGGCCCTTCGTCTGGAGTCGCGGTCCGTCATCGTCCATGCTTGTCCACTGGCGTCCGCGCCTATCGTCATTCGGTTAGTCACCCAGCCGGCAATCGGACGCGATCGCGGTCAGCTCAGCAAGCTGCTCCGGTGAGGGCCGCAACGGCGCGCGGATGTCTCGCACGTAGGCCGCGCGCTGCTCCTCGTTGGCGTCATGCCACCACTTACCTGCTCGGGGAAGGTGGGCACCGACGGCCTCGACGCGGTGAGGATGACCGTCGGCGTTCCGCCAGTCATGCCACCCCTGGCCCGGGTCGGCGGCCTCAAGAGCATCGGCCAAACGGTGCTGGATAGCAGCGGTGAAAGGCTGCCAGCGTAGACACTCCCGAGATCGTCGGACTTGCACTCCATGAGCATCCGATGAAGCGCCAGAACCTCGTTGTAGCCCTCGATACGCACCGTCTCCACATCCACCGCTCAAGCTTGCCCGATGGCCTGCACGGTCAGCTTGGAAGGTGCATAGCCCCAGCTTGGGAATTGGGTTGAGTCGCTGCCTCCCGGCCTGGTGCTCCCTGGTCGTTGAAGCATGAGCGACTCGGTCAAGCTCTGCGATCGACCTCCGCTGGCCGATGTTGACCGCTGTATCGGGCACGGATCGGGCACGGGCTCAAGGTGGGGCTGAGCTCGAACCCCGAAGGCCGCGGGCAGTCCGAAGATCGGCTATAGGCAGTTGCCGTTTGACAGAAGGCCCACCGCCCGCTGGGCGCCGGCACCTCCGGGCACCGACTCCACGTAGCCGACCACGCACACCGCTTCGAACTGTGCCGCGTACAACAGAGAGCCGACCGGAGCGGGGTCACCTTCCCGGGCCAGTCGCGCGTCGACGGCCGACGCCCCGGTTCGCGCCAGCCAGAGCCGCGCCGCGTTGACGTCCTGTCCAGTAGGCGGATGCGATGGTGGCCGGCGCGCGCACGTGAGGTCGTTGGACGAGGTGCACCAGCCGGCATGAGAAGCCGCGGTACGCACTGGTTCGGCCACGTGCTCGACCCCTTGACGTTGATCGTCTGAGATGGGGGCTCGACGGCTACTGTCTCGCGCGAGGTTGCCACAGAACGAGGCGCGATCCTCCCCAAAGATCGGACACCCGATCTTGCCATCCTGCGGAGCGTTCGGAGCTACCGCGGCATCGCGGCGACTCCACCACAGGCCACCAGCGGCAGCCATCAGCAACATCGTGACTACGGCGGCTGCCAGGAGCGCCAGACTAAGACGC
The DNA here is from genome assembly GCF_053605645.1 of Micromonospora sp. NPDC003776. Taxonomy (NCBI): domain Bacteria; kingdom Bacillati; phylum Actinomycetota; class Actinomycetes; order Micromonosporales; family Micromonosporaceae; genus Micromonospora; species Micromonospora sp. NPDC003776. Next base: position 6,233 of record NZ_JBSGJR010000254.1, on the reverse strand, counting down.
TCGACGCCCTGCCGTTCACCCCGAGCCCTCGATGCGGGTAGGCCGATACCGTCATCCACGGTATGGATGGTAGACACATTCAGATGCTCGGCGGCCTTCGCGGCGGGCGACCGCTCGACGGCTGCCGGCCGGATCGCTGCCTAACGGCTCTGCCTTGCAAAGGCGGGTGACGGGCGCTGAGCGTCATCGACAAGCGGCAACGCTAGTCGTCTTTCACTCAGCGCCCGTCGTCCTCTGTCAGGGCTTACCAACGGATATCACCGCTTCTGCTGGCTTCCTGCTGACGCTCCGGCGAGCTTCACCCCTTCGTCCTGCGGACCTGGCGCGCCCACTGGTCCCTGCGAGCTAGCGTTAGCGACGGGTAGACCAAATTCAGGCATACTCCGGCCGTACGGTTACCCGCCGGCCCCCGAGAAACGTCTTGTAGCGCTCCCTACGCTCAAACGAGGATAAGGGCCAGATTGCAGGCCGCCCGATCTCTTTACAGAGGTGCAATATCTCGTCCTGCGGCATAGCCACGCCCACATGAGCGCCATACGGGTTCAGAGTAGAGTCGAAAAGGACTAAATCGAGGGGCCTGATCGAGTCCAAGGTGACGGGCTCCAGCTCGATGGCTGACCAAAGCTCACTGGAACGCAACGGCGGCACGCAGAGATCGAATAACGCCAGGACAGAGTAGGCATACCGCTGGCAGTTCGCACCCGCGCTCAGCGGGAAAACCGGGCGGGACTGCGGATGACGGGTACCGTCGTAGGGCGCATCCCAGACCCACGACGGCCACCCACCGAGCGGCGTGGGCCATCCCGGTGTCGGACCTGCCAAACGCTCATGCCGAAACCCCATGGCTTCGTCCCTATCGCTCATGACGTCCAACGTAGGTCGCGCCTCAACCACCGTTAACCCTGCCATCCCGATGCTCACTGGTCGACCCTGGTCCCTGCCGGCTGCTGTCAGCCTGTCGGTGCAAAGCCCGGTTGCCGCCGAGTCACTGCTGCTGCTGATGCTTGCCCCTTGAGGGCCAATAGGAGTGAGGCAGGGCTCGGCGGCCCGGCGTTGAGACTGGCGATAGGGCCATGCGCTTTGAGCGCCGTGCAGTGAGCGACCAGCACCAACGCTGCTACCGGGAACCCCCTCGGGACGAGCGGACGCAGGGTTGCCGTGAAGATCGGGTCAGTGGCCGGGATCGATTGGGCGTCGCAGGTGCATCGCCGTGTCCGGTCTCGGGACCTGCGTGACACATCGGTATCAGGACCTTCGTGACACTCCGCCGGTGCGGTTTTCTGTTCTACAGCTATGGAGGAGCGGGAAAGGAACCTTACTTCGGCTCACGTCGTTGGATGCGTCTGCCTCCGAACCAGTAGAGGCCGAAGTAGACCAGAGGCGCCCAGATGACCAACCAGATAGCGAGGGTCATCACCGGATGTTTCCAGCCGGTCAACAGCGCGGACAGCAGACCACCGATGACTGCGGCAAGGATGGTGGCCGCTACCCTCCGCCAACGATTCATGGCCCTGGTATTCCCAGATCCCGATCGAGCTACTCTCCGCCAGCGAATCGAGAGCGCTCCCTACCGAGCGCGCTCGAGCGTCGCGCTGGTCTCAGGATCCGCGCGACATCGCCACGAGCCCGGACGTGACAGCGAGAGATCGTCTAGCCGAACGTGCCACCCAGGTCCCGAGCCTGATCCGTCACGGAGGTCCCGAGACCCGACATCGCCGGCAGCCGGCGGCCGACAACCCGGCGGCTGCGCTTGACAGATGGGTTAGACGGTCTCCCTTTTGCTGGCTACCGACGGTGCGACGTGCGGCTACAGGCCCTCGGCTGCCAGCCCACCACTAGCCTCGGCCCTTCGTTAAGGGCTGTCCAAGGAGTGGACCGAGAACGAAGAAGTGCCTTCTGATCAGGGAAAATAGGGCTTGTCGAGAGTCCTGTTGACCCGTCACGGAAGGCACTTGCTGGGTGAAGGTTACCGCAACACGTCCGAAGATCATGGTGACCGGGGGTGGGCGGGGCGTGGTCGGTCATGCCGGTGCCCGCCTGCTCGCCGACCTCGCTGATGCGACCGGGTTGACCAGCGCGTTCAGTCAGGCCCTGGCCGAGCTGCGGCATCGGCAGCGCGGCCACGACCCGGGCCGGATCGCCGTCGATCTGGCGGTGATGCTGGCCGACGGCGGCGAGGCTATCGCCGACCTGGCGGTGCTGCGTAACCAGGCCGGCCTGTTCGGGCCGGTCGCCTCCGACCCGACCGCCTGGCGGCTGCTGTCGCAACTGGACGAGGCGGCACTCGCCGTGCTGCGGTCGGCTCGGGCCCAGGCCCGCGAGATCGCCTGGGCCCAACACTTCGACACCCGCGGTGACCTGCCACAGGCCTCCGCGGCCGGCCTGCCGGTCAACGGGCTGATCCTGGACATCGACGCGACGATCGTGCTCTGCCACTCGGAGAAGGAATCGGCGACTCGCACCTGGAAGAAGACCTTCGGCTTCCATCCGTTGCTGTGCTTCCTGGACAACACCGGCGAAGCCCTCGCCGGGCTGCTGCGCGAAGGCCGGGCCGGCTCGAACACCACCGCCGATCACATCACGGTGCTCGACCAAGCCCTCGCCCAGATCCCCGACCAGCATCGGTATGGCACCCCGATCCTGCTGCGCGCCGATTCGGCCGGTTCCAGCCAGAGGTTCCTCGCCCACATCCGATCCTTGCGCGACCAGCACCTGGACATCCGGTTCTCCGTCGGTGCCGCGATCACCGAACCAGTGCGTGAGGCGATCCGGGCCGCGACCGGGTGGGTTCCTGCCGTGGACACCGACGGTGACCTGCGCGAGCATGCCGAGGTCTGCGAGATCACCGGCCTGTTCGACCCGACCGGCTGGCCCGACGGCACCCGGTTCCTTGTCCGCAGGGAACGCCCGCACCCCGGCGCCCAGCTGTCGCTGTTCGACACCATCGAAGGCTGGCGGCATCAAATCGTCGCCACCGACACCCCACCCGGCGGCGGCAGCGTCCAGTTCTTGGAGGCCCGCCACCGCGGCCACGCCCGCGTCGAGGATCGGATCCGCTGCGGGAAGAACACCGGCTTCGGCCGGTTCCCGTCCCGGCACTTCGCGATCAATCAGGCCTGGCTCCAACTCGCCCTGACCGGCATCGACCTGCTCTCCTGGACCCAGGTCCTGCTCTTGGACGGCGAGCTGGCCACCGCCGAGCCGAAGAAGCTGCGCTACCGGCTGCTGCACGTCGCGGGCCGGATCACCCGCACCGCCCGGCGAACCCGCCTGGCCATCGCCGCCAACTGGCCCTGGACCGACGCCCTGACCAGCGCATTCAGCAAACTCGCCGCGCTACCCCGACCTACCGGCTGACCCCGGGCTTCACGCCACGACCAGCAACACGGAGGAACCCGGCCCCGCGCCGGGTCCTCAACATGCGACCAAAACAGCGACAACCACGCGAATCAGTCCCATCGAGAAGCGGCTATAAAGCCACACTCAAGTGAAAGACCGAGGCTAGCCCACGAGGCTCTTGGCCATAATGCGCTCGCGGCGCACGCCGTCGGGCATCAGATCGCCGAGTTCACCCGTATCACGGAAGCCGTTCCGCTGGTAGAGGGCCCAGGCGTTCGTGTTGTCCTCTACAACCGCCAGCCGCAGCGTCCGCGCGCCCACCAGCTGGGCCCATTGCTCAACTGCCTGTACGAGATGGTCGCCCACCCCTTGGCCACGTCCCACGGGCGCCACGTACATCGAAATCAGCTCCACGACCCCGTCATGGTCGGTCGGCACCCCGCTGGCCATCCCGACCGGTTGCCCGTCGAGCATCGCCAGAATGTTGTACGAGCCGGGGATGGCCAATCGATCGCGCCAGCGTTCCTCGCGGTCGCCGTCGCCCTGCCAGTCCGCCAGCTGCGAACCGAACGCATACCCGGCCTCCGCCAGCGCAGCGAGCCGCAGTTCCCGCCACATCTCCCAATCGCCCTCGCCGAGCACCCGTGTATCGATCATGCGGAGAGGGTTCCGCAGGGGTGGCCAGCCAGGCAACCCGGTATCCGGTGACACCGCGTGACGAGTAAGCGCTGTCGGACGGCGAACAGACGTTGGAATCCCCGCCGATGCTCGGCGATGGAGCTCCTCTGCTGCCGGTGGCAGGGGCCAGTCCGCCCCTGCCACCGGCGTCGTCGCTACCTACTCACGACCGTCCGGCTTCGGTCGTCGGCTGCTGAGCATGCGTACGGTGGTGCTGAGCTTGATCGGCGCATCGTCGGGACCTCTGAGGAACGGGTGGATGTAGACGGGGCGGCGCAGTGATCGGCCTGGGCCGTGGGCCTGGTTGCGCCAGTGGCCGGACACCCAGAACCGGCTGGTCTGGGCGAGCTCGGTGCCGTCCGCGGTCGCTCGTCTGACTGGCGGTGGAGTTGGGCGGCGACCGCGGATGTGCACGATGCGTACCTCCGGTATGGGTCGCTTGGCCCGGGCGTAGGCCTTGGCGACCGCTTTGTTGACTCCTGCCGTCGTGATCTCTGCGGCCTTCTGCGCGGTGAGGAGCCATGTCGCGACCAGCGCTTCAGCAGGGCGGTCGCCGGTGATGAGGTGCTGCCGGGGCACGTGGGCTGCGCTCATGGGTGCGAGCCAGCCGACCTGTTCGCGTAGCCGCTGCAGCGGTTTGCCGTCGAGGCCGGCGCCGATGGTGCGGTAGAGGACCAGGTGCCAGCCTTCGTTGGTGTCGGTCCAGGACGCCGCGGTGAGCTGACGGCGTGTCACTGGGCGCGCCCAGATGATCAGGCCGTTGGTGGAGGGAAGGAGGTCGCGGTCGAAAGGTACGTCAGGGAGTTGGGCTGCGGCGTGCTCGGCAAGGTCGGTGAAGTCGTTGTCGATCCAGTACAGGTGCGACTGGTCCAGGCCGGCGGCGATCTCCGCGCGTGCTTCGGCGATCCGTAGCGCCGCAGGCAGTTCGTCGGGGCTGCGGTAGAGGCGGCTGAGCCGGTCGCGAACCTTCGGCACCTCCGCGGCGGTGATGGTGGTCGCCGGCCACGCGGTGGTGGTGATGAGCGTGCGGCCGGGCAGTCGGGCGTCAAGGAACGCCCGGTGCAGTTCTTCAACGCGCTGTCGCGCCTGCGGGTGGTCGCTGAGGCCGAGCGCCCGGGCGGCACGGTCGACGACCTTGTCGTGGCGGCCGTCGTCGATGTGGGTGTGGCAGGCGGCGCAGGCTGCCCAGGCGTGGCCGAAGTTCTGAACGAGTCCTGCGGTGGGGCTGACGGCGATGGCGCTGACGTTGCCGCCGTGCAGGGTCCAGATCGGGTACGGGTCGCCGCAGAAGTCGCAGCTGCGGTGGACGGTGTCGAGCCGGCTGACCGGTACCGGGGTGGGGTTGTGGCCGTCGGTGGCCAGGTGGGCGGGGTGTACGTAGGTGGGTGGCATGCCGAGGGTGTTCAGCGGGGCGAGGCAGACCTGGCAGGCCATCTCCTCCCGCGGGGCGTTCATGCCGTCACCTGGCCGGTGTGGTGACGCCGGTCGCGCATGCGCGGTCCGCGGCGGTGCTGCGCGGGTGGCATGGTCATGCCGGGGCGGTAAACCGCGTAGCGGCTGCGGCTGTTGCGTTTGGCGTGGTACATGGCGATGTCGGCCCGGTGCAGGCCCACCTCGGTGAGGCAGTCGGTGGTGTCGGCGAGGGCGAGGCCGACACTGGCGGTGACGGTGAGCGTGACCGTGCCGTCGCCGGCGGGGAGGGTGACGGGTTGGGCGATGATCGTGGCGAAGGTGTCGGCGACGCGCTCGAGGTCGTCGGTGCGGGCCGGTAGGAGCGCTGCGTACTCATCGCCGGCAAGGCGTGCAGCGGCGCCGTCGTGGAGTGCGGCGAGGTCGGTGATTCGGTTGCCGACGGCGATCAGGAGGTCATCGCCGAGGTCGTGGCCGTGGGTGTCGTTGACGTGTTTGAAGTCGTCGAGGTCGATCAGGGCGACGACGAGCGGCTGGGCGGGGCTGAGGTGGGTGAGGGCGGCGTGCAGGCCGGCGCGGTTGAGCATCCCGGTGAGCGGGTCGTGGGCCAACGCCCAGGTGGCGTCGGCGAGTTTGGTACGCAGGCGGTGGATGATCGGCCAGGTGGTGAGGGGGCCGAGGGTGAACGCCACCACGCTGATGGCGATCAAGGTCAGTGGTAGGGACACTGGGTTCCTCCTTCACTGGAGAACCCGGGACGCGATCGTTTCGTAGGCGCGCGCGTCCCGGGTCCGGATACGACGACC
>NZ_JBSGJR010000253.1:0-9242 GCF_053605645.1 Micromonospora sp. NPDC003776 | reverse complement strand
GGTGCCGCGGCGCGCGGGTGACCGCGGCGCGGTCGACGCGGGCTGCCTGCCCAACCTGCTCCCCGGCGGCCGGGTGGTGACCGAGCCGGCGGCCCGCGCCGAGCTGGGCGAGGCGTGGGACCTGCCGGCCGGGGTGATCCCGAGCCAGGCCGGGCGGGACACCGACGGCATCCTCACCGCCGCCGCCAACGGTCAGCTCGGCGCCCTGGTGGTGGCCGGCGTCGACCCGGCCGACCTGGCCGACCCGCGCCTGGCCGAGCAGGCCCTCGACGCGGTGCCGTTCCTGGTCAGCCTCGAGCTGCGGATGAGCGCGGTGGCCCGCCGGGCGGACGTGGTCTTCCCGGTCGCCCCGGTGGTCGAGAAGGCCGGCAGCTTCCTGGACTGGGAGGGCCGGCTGCGCACCTTCGAGGCGGTGCTGGAGACGGACGCGATGAACGACGGTCGGGTGCTCGACGCGCTCGCCGCGCAGCTGGACGTCCGGCTCGGCACCGGCGACGTGATGAGCGTCCGCCGGGAGCTGGGCTCGCTGCCGCCGACCCGGGTCGACCGCCCGGGGCCCCCGGTGGTCGAGCCGGAGGCCGTGCCGCAGCCGGGTGCCGGCGAGGCCGTGCTGGCCACCTGGCACCAGCTGATCGACCTGGGCAGCCTGACCGACGGCGACGAGCATCTCGCCGGGACCGCCCGCCCGCCGGTGGTCCGGCTCGGCAAGGGCACCGCCGAGGCGATCGGGGTGGCCGACGGCGACCCGGTGACCGTGGGCACCGAGCGCGGTGCGGTCACCCTGCCGGCGGCGATCACCGAGATGCCGGACGGTGTCGTCTGGCTGCCGACCAACTCACCCGGCTCGACCGTCCGGCGCAGCCTCGGCGCGTCGTCCGGCGCGGTCGTGCAGGTCTCCGCCGCGGCGGTGGCCGCGGACGCGGCCGGCCGTCCGGGTCCGCTCCTCAACGCTGGGGGTGTTCAATGAGCCCGGTCCTCGCGGCCGCGCAGGATCCGACGCTGGCCGACTTCGGCAAGGACCCGTGGTGGCTGGTCCTCATCAAGATCGTGTTCGCCTTCGTCTTCGGTCTGCTGGCGACGCTGCTCGGCGTCTGGTTCGAGCGGCGGGTCGTCGGCCGGATGGCCGTCCGGCCCGGCCCGAACCAGGTCGGCCCGTTCGGCCTGCTGCAGACCCTCGCCGACGGCCTGAAGATGGCCTTCAAGGAGGACATCCTCCCGCGGGCCGCGGACAAGGTCGTCTATTTCTTCGCGCCGACCATCTCGGTGATCTGCGCGGTCACCGCGCTGTCGGTGGTGCCGTTCGGGCCGAAGGTCAGCATCTTCGGGCACTGGACGCCGCTGCAGGTCACCGACGTGTCGGTGGCGGTGCTCGTGCTGCTGGCCTGCTCCTCGATGGGCATCTACGGCATCGTGCTCGGCGGCTGGGCCTCCGGCTCGACCTACCCGCTGCTGGGTGGTCTCCGGTCCAGCGCCCAGATGATCTCCTACGAGGTCGCCATGGGGCTGAGCATCGTGGCGGTCTTCATGACCGCCGGCACGATGTCGACCAGCGGGATCGTCGCCGCCCAGGCGCACGGCTCGAAGCTGGACATCCTCGGCATGAACGTCACCGCCCCCGGCTGGTACGCGATCCTGCTGCTGCCGAGCTTCGTGATCTTCTTCATCGCCATGGTCGGTGAGACCAACCGGGCGCCGTTCGACCTGCCCGAGGCGGAGTCGGAGCTGGTCGCGGGCTTCATGACGGAATACAGCTCGCTGAAGTTCGCGCTCTTCATGCTCTCCGAGTACGTCTCGATGGTGACCATGTCCGCGGTCACCACGACGCTCTTCCTGGGCGGCTGGCGGGCCCCGGCACCGATCACCACCTTCTGGGCCGGCGCCAACTCCGGCTGGTGGCCGATGCTCTGGTTCTTCGGCAAGGTGCTGATCCTGGTCTTCGTCTTCGTCTGGCTCCGGGGCACCCTGCCCCGGCTCCGGTACGACCAGTTCATGCGGTTCGGCTGGAAGGTCCTGCTCCCGATCAACCTGGTCTGGATCCTGGTCCTGGCCGGCCTGCGCTCGATCGAGGACTGGCAGACCAACGACCGGCTGCTCGCCACCGGCATCGGCGCGGGCGTCCTGCTGCTGGCCACGCTCTTCTGGCCGAGCCGGAAGAAGGAGCCGAAGCCGGCGCTGCAGGAGCAGGTCAACAGCCGGCCGCACGGCAGCTTCCCGCTGCCCCCGATGGACCTGCAGGTACCCCCGAGCCCGCGCACCAGGCGCGTGGTCGCCGAGCGGGAGCCGGCCAACGTCGTCGCCGGCACGGACTCCAGGGAGGTGTGACGTGGGCGCGATCACCGGAACGTTCAAGGGCTTCGGGGTCACCTTCTCGCACATGTTCAAGAAGGTCGTCACCACCGACTACCCGTTCAAGCCGCCGGTCTCGGCGCCGCGCTACCACGGGCGGCACATCCTCAACCGGCACCCGGACGGGCTGGAGAAGTGCATCGGCTGCGAGCTGTGCGCCTGGGCCTGCCCGGCCGACGCGATCTACGTCGAGGGTGGCGACAACACGGAGGAGCAGCGCTTCTCCCCGGGCGAGCGGTACGCGAGCGTCTACCAGATCAACTACGCCCGGTGCATCTTCTGCGGGCTCTGCATCGAGGCCTGCCCGACCCGTTCGCTCACCATGAGCAACGAGTACGAGCTGGCCCGGGACAACCGGCAGGACCTGATCTTCACCAAGGAGCAGCTGCTCGCGCCGCTGCTGCCCGGGATGGAGCAGCCGCCGCACCCGATGCGGCTGGGCGAGAGCGAGAAGGACTACTACGTCGGCGGCCTGACCAACCCGGGCACCTCGGCCGGCGCCGAGCGTTCGCCGATGGGGCCCGGCCGGTACCAGCTCGATGAGACCCCGGGCGTGACGTTCCCGGGGGCCGAGCAGGCGGCCCAGCGGGCGGCGGCAGGCAAGGGAGACACGGCATGACCACGCAGACGGTGCTCGCCGAGGCGGCCTCGGTCGGCGGCGGCGAGGCGGTGACCTTCTGGATCCTCGCCCCGCTCGCCCTGATCGGCGCGATCGGCATGGTGTGGGCGCGCAACGCGGTGCACTCGGCGCTCTGGCTGGTGCTGACCATGCTCTGCCTGGGCGTGTTCTACGTCCTCCAGGCCGGGCCGTTCATCGGCATGGTGCAGATCATCGTCTACACCGGCGCGATCATGATGCTCTTCCTGTTCGTGCTGATGCTGGTCGGCCGGGACGCCTCCGACTCGCTGATCGAGACGCTGCGCGGGCAGCGTACGGCGGCGATCGTGCTGGCCCTCGGCTTCGCCGGCCTGGTCGGCACGGGCCTGTACCGGGCGCTCGACGGGGTCCGGGCCGTCGGCCTGGACAAGCCGAACGGTGAGGGCAACGTGCAGGGCATCGCCCGGCTGCTCTTCACCAAGTACGTCTTCGCCTTCGAGCTGACCTCGGCGCTGCTGATCACGGCGGCGGTCGGCGCGATGGTGCTGGCGCACGTCGAGCGGCGCAAGCAGGACCGGATGGACCAGGTCGCCACCATGAAGGCCCGGTTCCGGCCCGGCAACTACCCCGGCCCGAAGCCCGGCCCGGGCGTCTTCGCCACCTCGAGTTCGGTGGCCACGCCGGCGCGGCTGCCGGACGGCCGGCTGACCGAGCGGAGCATCCCGGAGATCCTGCCGGTCCGGGAGCTGACCGCCGAGGAAACCTCCCTGAAGGGGACGGAAAAGAAATGAGCTCGTTCTTCTCGGTCGAGCCGAGCTACTACCTGGTCCTCGCCGCGGTGCTGTTCACCATCGGCGCGGTCGGGGTGCTGGTCCGGCGCAACGCGATCGTCCTGTTCATGTGCGTCGAGCTGATGCTCAACGCGGCGAACCTGACGCTGGTCACGTTCAGCCGGATCAACGGCGACCTGAACGGCCAGATCATGGCGTTCTTCGTGATGGTGGTGGCGGCGGCCGAGGTCGTGGTCGGGCTGGCGATCATCATGTCGATCTTCCGGACCCGGCGCTCGGCCAGCGTCGACGACGCCAACCTGCTGAAGTACTGAGGGGCCTGCGGTGGAAGAGACTGTGCGATTCGCGGAAGCCTCCGGGTTCCTCGGCAGCGTCTGGCTGCTGGTGGCCATCCCGCTGGTCAGCGCGGCGATCCTGCTGCTGCTGGGCCGGCGGGCCGACCGGTGGGGCCACTGGCTGGGCGTGGCGGCCATCGGTGCCGCCTTCGTGCTCGGCCTGACCTACTTCTTCCAGCTCCGCGGCCTGGAGAACAAGCAGGTCCAGCTGAGCCTCTGGCAGTTCATCACGGCCGGCGACCTGAAGGTGGACTTCGGTCTGCTCTTCGACCCGCTGGCCGCGGTCTTCGTCCTGCTGATCACCGGGGTGGGTTTCCTGATCCACCTGTACGCGGTCGAGTACATGGCGCACGACGAGGGCCGGCGGCGGTTCTTCGGCTACTTCAACCTCTTCGTCGCCGCGATGCTGCTGCTGGTGCTCGGCAACAACTACGTGATGCTCTACTTCGGCTGGGAGGGCGTCGGTCTGGCGTCGTACCTGCTGATCTCCTTCTGGTACGGCCGGCCGAGCGCGGCCACCGCCGGCAAGAAGGCGTTCCTGATGAACCGGGTCGGTGACGCCGGCCTGGCTATCGGCATCTTCGTGCTCTTCGCCCAGCTCGGCAGCACCCAGTACGAGGACGTGTTCAACGGCGTCGGCGCGCTGAGCCAGACCACCGTGCTGGTGCTCGGCCTGCTGCTGCTGCTCGGCGCGACCGGCAAGTCCGGCCAGTTCCCGCTGCAGGCGTGGCTGCCGGACGCGATGGAGGGCCCGACCCCGGTCTCCGCGCTCATCCACGCGGCCACCATGGTCACCGCGGGCGTCTACCTGATCGCCCGGTCGAACCCGATCTTCTCCGCCAACAGCACCCTCCAGCTGGTGGTGGTCAGCGTCGGCGCGATCACCCTGCTGATGGGCTGCCTCATCGGCGCGGCCAAGGACGACATCAAGCGGGTGCTGGCCTGGTCGACGGTGAGCCAGATCGGCTACATGTTCCTCGGCGTCGGCCTCGGTGGCGCGGCGTACGCGCTGGCGATCGTGCACCTGCTGGCGCACGGCTTCTTCAAGGCCAACATGTTCCTCGGCGCCGGCTCGGTCATGCACGGCATGCACGACCAGGTGGACATCCGCCGCTTCGGCAACCTGTCGAAGTACATGAAGGTCACCTGGCTGACCTTCATGATGGGCTGGCTGGCCATCATCGGCATGTTCCCGTTCTCCGGCTTCTTCTCCAAGGAGCCGATCATCGTGGCCGCCTTCGAGCGGGAGGGCTGGACCGCCTGGCTCTTCGGCATGGCCGCGCTGGTCGGTGCCGGGCTCACCGCGTTCTACATGACCCGGCTCTTCGTGCTCACCTTCCACGGCCCGGCCCGCTGGACCGAGGACATCGAGCACCCGCACGAGTCGCCGAAGCTGATGACGATCCCGCTGATCCTGCTGGCGATCGGCTCGGTCGCGGCGGGCTTCCTGCTCGCCACCTCCGTGCCCGACTGGCTGGAGGCGACCGCCGGCCTGGGCGGCCAGGAGAAGGGCCACGAGGCGGTCCTCGCGCACTGGCTGATCACCACGCTCTCGCTGCTGGTGACGGTGCTCGGCGCCGGGTTGGCCTGGTTCCTGTTCCGCAACGGCACGGCCACCGAGCCGCAGCCGGCCGGTGTGCTGGTCACCGCCGCCCGCCGGAACCTCTACACGGACGCCTTCAACGAGGCGGTCTTCGAGAAGCCGGGCATCTTCCTCACCCGGGCGCTGGTCTTCCTCGACAACCGGGGCGTCGACGGGCTGGTCAACGGCCTCGCCGCCGGGGTGGGCGGGGGCTCGGGCCGGCTCCGGCGGCTGCAGACCGGTTTCGTGCGGTCGTACGCGACCTCGATCCTGACCGGCGCGCTGCTCGTGGTGGCGGCGTTCCTGGCGGTGCAGGCGGGGTGGCTGGCGTGATCGACCTGAACGCGGCCGCCCCCGCCGGCGGGCCACGCAGTCACGACGGAGGTAAGGCCGAATAATGTCCAACTTCCCGTTCCTCTCGGTGCTGACCGTGGCACCGCTGGTCGGCGCCCTGGTCGTGGCCCTGCTGCCGCGCCGTCGGCCGGACCTGGCCAAACTGGTGGCGTTCGGCTGGTCGCTGCTGGTGCTGGTGCTGTCGGTGGTCATGTGGATCGCCTTCCAGGCCGACGGCGACCGGTTCCAGTTCCGCGAGTCGTACGCCTGGATCCCGAACTGGGGCGTCAACTTCACCTTCGAGGTGGACGGCATCGCGCTGGTCATGCTGATGCTGATCGCGATTCTGGTGCCGCTGGTGATCCTGGCCTCCTGGCACGACGCCGAGCAGTCCCGGCGCTCGGTACCGGTCTACTTCGCGCTGCTGCTCGTCCTCGAGTGCACGATGATCGGCGTCTTCGCGGCCGCCGACGTCTTCCTCTTCTACGTGTTCTTCGAGGTCATGCTGGTGCCGATGTACTTCCTCATCGGCAGCTACGGCGGCCACCAGCGGCAGTACGCGGCGGTGAAGTTCTTCCTCTACTCGCTGGTCGGCGGTCTGTTCATGCTCGCCGCGGTGATCGGCCTCTGGGTGGTCGGCGGGAAGACCTTCGACTGGCAGGCGCTGAGCCAGACCGACCTGGACGTCAACACGGCCCGCTGGCTGTTCCTCGGCTTCTTCCTCGCGTTCGCGATCAAGGCGCCGTTCTTCCCGTTCCACACCTGGCTGCCGGACGCCGGTGGCGCGGCCCCGGCCGGCGCCGCGGCGCTGCTGGTCGGCGTGCTGGACAAGGTCGGCACGTTCGGGATCCTGCGGTACTGCCTGCCGCTCTTCCCCGAGGCGTCCAAGTGGTTCGCCCCGTGGGCGCTGGCGCTCGGCGTGATCGGCATCATCTACGCCGCGCTGCTGGCGGTCGGGCAGAACGACCTGAAGCGGCTGGTGTCGTACACCTCGATCGCGCACTTCGGGTTCATCGGGGTCGGCATCTTCGCGTTCACCACCCAGGCCGGCACCGGCGCGGTCCTCTACATGCTCAACCACGGGCTGGCCACCGGCCTGCTCTTCCTGGTGGTGGGCATGCTGATCGCCCGCCGCGGCTCGGCGCTGATCAGCGACTTCGGCGGCGCCGGCAAGCTGGTCCCGCTGCTGGCCGGGGTGCTCTTCTTCGCCGGTCTCGCCTCGCTGGCGCTGCCCGGCACCGCGCCGTTCGTCTCCGAGTTCCTGGTGCTGATCGGCACGTTCACCACCAACAAGCCGGTCGCGGTGATCGCCACGCTCGGCATCATCCTGGCCGCGGCGTACGTGCTGTGGATGGTGCAGCGCACCACCCAGGGCACGCTCAACCCGGCCCTCACCGAGGTCGACGGCATGCGCCGTGACCTGACCCTGCGCGAGAAGATCGTGGTCGCCCCGCTGATCGCGCTCATCGTGCTGCTCGGCTTCTACCCGAAGCCGGTCACCGATGTCATCAACCCCGCCGTCAAGGCGACCATGCAGGACGTGGGTCGGACCGACCCCGCCCCGGCGGTCGGCACCGTCCAGGAGGCCGCGAAGTGAGTGAACTGAAGCTGCCGTCGCTCGACTACGCGGCGCTGGCTCCCATCCTGATCCTGTTGGGCGCCGCCCTGGTCGGCGTCCTGGTCGAGGCGTTCGTGCCGCGCCGCCTGCGCAACGGGGTGCAGCTCGCGCTCGCCCTGCTGGCGGTGCTCTCGGCGCTGACCATGGTGATCCTCAACGCCGACGACCGGCTGCTCACCGCCGGTCAGGCCATCGCGGTGGACGGGCCGACGCTCTTCCTCCAGGGTGCGATCCTGATCCTGGCCACGATGGCGCTGCTGCTGATCGGCGAGCGCTCGGTGGAGCGGGGCGGTGCCTTCGTGGCCCACGCCGCGGTCACCGCCGAGTCGCCCGACGACCTGCGGCAGGCCGAGAGCGCGGGCGGCACCACCGAGGTGTACCCGCTGGCCACCTTCGCGATCGGCGGCATGCTGATCTTCGTGGCGGCGAACGACCTGCTCACCATGTTCATCGCGCTCGAGGTCTTCTCGCTGCCGCTCTACCTGCTCTGCGCGCTGGCCCGCCGCCGGCGGCTGCTGAGCCAGGAGGCGGCGATGAAGTACTTCCTGCTCGGCGCGTACTCCTCGGCGTTCTTCCTGTTCGGTGTGGCGCTGATCTACGGCTTCACGTCGGGCGTCCCGGGCCGCACGGCCGGGGTCGACTTCGCCACCATCCACGCGGCGGTGGCCGACTCCCCGGCCAGCCCGACGCTGCTCTACGCCGGCATGGCGCTGCTCGCCATCGGCCTGCTCTTCAAGGCCGCCGCCGCGCCGTTCCACGTCTGGACGCCGGACGTCTATCAGGGCGCACCGACCCCGGTGACCGGCTTCATGGCCGCCTGCACCAAGGTGGCCGCCTTCGGCGCCCTGCTGCGGGTCTTCCACGTCGCCTTCTCCGGGGCGGCCTGGGACTTCACCCCGGTGCTGGGCACGGTGGCGGTGCTGACCATGCTGGTCGGCGCGGTGCTGGCGGTGACCCAGACGGACATCAAGCGGCTGCTCGCCTACTCGTCCATCGCGAACGCCGGCTACCTGCTGGTGGGCGTGCTGGCGCCGAGCAAGGACGGGCTCTCCGGCACGATGTTCTACCTGGTCGCGTACGGCTTCTCGGTGATCGCCGCGTTCGCCGTGGTGACCCTGGTCCGGGACGCCGACGGCGAGGCCACCCACCTGTCCCGCTGGGCCGGGCTGGGCCGGCGCTCGCCGTTCTTCGCCGCGATCTTCACCTTCATCCTGCTGGCCTTCGCCGGTATCCCGCTGACCAGCGGGTTCACCAGCAAGTTCGCGATCTTCGCGCCGGCGCTGGACGCGCACCAGGCCTGGCTGGTGATCGCCGGTGTGCTGACCAGCATGGTGCTGGCCTTCCCGTACCTGCGGGTCGTGGTGATGATGTGGCTCTCCGAGCCCGGGGAGGCCACCCCGACGGTCACCGTGCCGGGCGCGCTCACCTCGGCGGCCCTGGTCATCGGCGTGCTCGCCACGCTGGTCCTCGGTGTCGCCCCGGCGCCCCTGCTCGACCTGGCCAACGGTGCCGCCGAATTCGTCAGATGACCGAGGTTCTCCCACCGGGGGGCCGGCCGGCCAGGGGGTGCGGCCCCCCGGCCGGGGACCCCCCCAACGGGCGGTGGGAAGGGGGGGGGGGGGGTGTGTTGGTGTTTGAG
>NZ_JBSGJR010000252.1:0-9267 GCF_053605645.1 Micromonospora sp. NPDC003776 | reverse complement strand
GCCTGCGCGCCGGCCTGGCCGAGGCACGGGCCGACCGCCGGGTACGCGCCGCCCTGCTCCTCGTCCCGGCGGTGACCGCGGTCTGGGGCGGCCTCGACGAGTACACCGGGCTGCTGGCCCGGGACACCGGCGTCGCCGACGCGGCGGTGCCGCTGCTGCTCCTGCTGCTCTGGGCAGGGATGACCGTCGGCGGGCTGCTCGCCCCGGCGGGGGAGCGGCTCACCACCGGCGGGTACGCCGGCCTGCTGGTGCTCGCCGCGGCGGCGTTGGCGGCGGGTGCCCTGATCGGCCGCCCGGTCGGGTTCGTGCTGCTGGCGGTGGCGTTCGCCGCGTTCCAGCTCGCCACGGTGCTCGCCGACGCGCGGTTGCAGGCCCGGATCACCGGGGCGGCCCGGGCCACGGTGACCTCGGTGGCCGGGATGGCGACCGACCTGACCATCGTCGCGTTCTACGCCGCGTACGGCCTGGTGGCCGGCGCCACCGGCAACGCGGTCGCGTTCGCGCTGGCCGCGCTGCCGTACCTGGCGGTGGCGCTGCGGCTGGTGCTGCGTCGGCCGCTGCCGGAGCCCAGCGGCGCTGCCGAACCGGCCGTGCTCCGGTGACCGCCGTGGGGTGCCGGCCGGGTTCCGCGCGGGCACCGCCCGCGACGGCCGGCGGGTCGTCCCGGACGTCGGTGGAAATCGGTGGTTAACCGGATAAAACTTCGCGCTCTGGCTACGGTGGGGTGCGGCGTGGCCGGCGGACGCGGGCCGGCCGCGGGAGGCGATTCCGGTGACGATGGAAGCAGAGCGGACGCTGCAGGACGAGGAGCTCACCCGGCTGGGTGACCTCGCGGCCCAGCTCCGGGTGGACTCGATCCGCAGCAGCACGAAGGCGGGGTCCGGCCACCCGACCTCCAGCCTGTCCGCCGCCGACCTGCTGGCCGTGCTGATCTCGCGGCACCTGCGCTACGACTGGCGCAACCCCCGCAACCCCGCCAACGACCACCTGATCTTCTCCAAGGGCCACGCCTCGCCCCTGCTCTACGCCGTGTTCCGGGCGGTCGGCGCGGTCAGCGAGCAGGAGCTGATGGACACCTACCGGCAGTCGGGCTCCCGGCTGCAGGGGCACCCCACCCCGGTCCTGCCGTGGGTGGACGTGGCCACCGGCTCGCTCGGCCAGGGCCTGCCGGTCGGCGTGGGCGTCGCGCTGGCCGGCCGGTACCTCGACCGGCGGCCGTACCACGTCTGGGTGCTCTGCGGCGACAGCGAAACCGCGGAGGGCTCCATCTGGGAGGCCCTGGACAAGGCCAGCCACTACGGGCTGGGCAACCTCACCGCGATCGTGGACGTGAACCGGTTCGGCCAGCGCGGTCCGACCGAGCTGGAGTGGGACCTGGACACCTACCGCCGCCGGGTCGAGGCGTTCGGCTGCCAGGCGCTCGTCGTCGACGGCCACGACCTCGTCGCGATCGACGACGCGTTCCGCCGCTCCCGCGAGGCGACCGGCCCGACGGTCGTGCTCGCCCGGACGGTCAAGGGCAAGGGGGTGCCGGAGGTCGAGAACAAGCCGGACTGGCACGGCAAGGCGCTCCCGCCCGACCTGGCCGAGCGGGCCGTCCAGGCCCTCGGCGGCGTGCGGCAGATCCGGGTCACGGGGCCGCACCCGGGCAGCTTCTCGCCCCCCGCCGCCCCGGAGAAGAAGGCACCGGAGCTGCCCCGGTACGACAAGGGCGCGAAGGTGGCCACCCGCAACGCGTACGGCGACGCGCTGCGCGCGCTGGGCGCCCGGCCGGACGTGGTCGCCCTGGACGGCGAGGTCAGCGACTCCACCCGCGCCGACAAGTTCGGCGAGGCGTACCCGGACCGGTTCTTCGAGATGTTCATCGCCGAGCAGCAGCTGATCGCCGCCGCGGTCGGCCTCCAGGTGCGCGGCTACCGGCCGTTCGCCGCGACCTTCGCCGCGTTCCTCACCCGCGCCTACGACTTCATCCGGATGGCCGCCATCTCCCGGGCCGACATCGCCCTCGCCGGCTCGCACGCCGGCGTGGAGATCGGCTCGGACGGCCCCTCGCAGATGGGGCTGGAGGACCTGGCCGCGCTGCGGGCCGTCCAGGGTTCGACGGTGCTCTATCCCAGCGACGCCGTCTCCTGCGCCGCCCTCGTCGCGCAGATGGTCGACCGCAAGGGGATCAGCTACCTGCGCACCACCCGCGGCAAGTACCCGGTGCTCTACGACAACGGGGACGACTTCCCGATCGGGGGCAGCAAGCTGGTCCGCGAGGGCGGCGACGTCGCGCTGATCGGCGCCGGAGTGACCGTGCACAACTGCCTCGCCGCCGCCGACGAGCTGGCGCGCGAGGGGATCGACGCCCGGGTCATCGACCTCTACTCCGTCAAGCCGGTCGACCGGCAGCGCCTGCTCGACGCCGTACGGGACACCGGCGGCCGGCTGGTGGTGGTCGAGGACCACTACCCGCAGGGCGGCCTCGGCGCCGCCGTGCTGGAGTCGCTGGCCGACCTCGCCGACCCGGTACGCGTCGCCCACCTGGCGGTCCGCGGCCTGCCCGGCTCCGGCACGCCCACCCAGCAGATGGACCAGGCGGGGATCGGGCCCAGCGCCATCGTGTCGGCGGCACGCGCGCTGGCCTGACCGCCGACCCGTCTCATCCCCACCCCGAGTTCCCCGAGCGGGTGCGGGCCCGGACCGCGGCGGCGTGTCCGTAGCGCCGGCTAGCGGCCTCGTTACCCTCGACGAGACCGCCCTGCCGGACCCGGTGAAGCCGGCGCGCTCCGCCACGTCGCTACCGGCCGCTGAGCTCCGAACCGGTGAAAGTGAGGAGGAGTGTGGCGGTCCGCGGCGGATCCTCGATCATGGGTGAGTGTCCGACGCCCGGCAGCAACTCGACTCTCGAGCCCGGAACGGCGCGGTAGAGGGCAGCGGTTGAGGATCGCCACCGCCGGTCCTGCTCGCCGAAGATCACCAGCAGCGGTTTGCCGAGGGTCGTGAGCCGATCCGGGAGCGGTCGCTGTGTCAGATAGTCGTCGGACGCCCGCGATGTCGCGGTCAGCGCATGGTAGGTCATGCCGCGCGTATCGTCGACGAGCTGCTGCGGGATCTCGAATTCCGGGGCGAACGCCGTGCTCAAACCCCGACGGATCACCCCGTCGGTCCTCATTCGCCATAGCAGTTGCCCGACCACGGGGACGAAGATGAGCTGGCCGACACGCCCGTCCGAGATGAAGGCGTCCATGCGGGGTCCGGTGTCGATGAGCGCCAGCGCGGTCACCAGGTCACCCCGTTGCTCGGCGAGGGCCGTGGCGACATAGCCGCCGGTGGAATGGCCGACCACGATGGCGTGCTTGACGCCGAGTCGGTCCAGGGCCTGGCCGACCCGGCGTGCCTGTTGGGGGATCGTGTAGCCGCCGCCGGCCGGTTTGGCGGACCGGCCGTGCCCGAGCAGGTCCATCCGGATGACGCGATGGGACCTCGCCAACATCGGAATCACCCGATCCCACCAGCGGGTCGAGCTGCCCAGCCCGTGGATCAGCACGAGCGCCGGGGCATCGGGGGGACCGTCCTGGCTCACGTAGACGTTCCCGCCGTCAAGCGGCAGCGTCGAGCTCCCGGTGGCGTCGGCGTCCTGCCAGCTCACCATCGCCGCATTTCCCAGGAGCAACCCGACCGCGAGGAGGATTGTCGAGGGGATGATGCGGCGCCTTCGGCGGCGGGCGCGTGCCACCTGCGGCTCCCGGTCGGGGGACCGCGGATCGGCGTCGTCCAACGCGTTGTCGAACCCTGGCGAAATGGTCATGAGGCCACTGTCGTCGTGCCCGGGCGTTGGTGGCTTGAACAAATGTTCCGATCAGCCGGTCGCGTAGCCTGGGAGAATGCGATCCGCCGCGGACGAGCGGGACGATGCGACCGTCTGGGACGTCGCCTGCCCGGCGCGGCCCAGCCAGGTGCCCGGTGTCAGCATGGCCGGGTTCCGTGACCGTGGCCGGACCGCGGTTGGCCGGCGGGCGATCCCGCACCCGGCCGTGACGCTGGTTTTGGAGTTCGGCGTCGGCTCGCTCATCGTGGACGATGCCGCCGGGCGGCAGCAGAGGGGAAGCCTCGTCGCTGGGCTCGGATTCGGAACCGGCCCGGGATGGGTGCGGGGCGAGAACTTCGAGGCCGTGCAGGTACGCCTGTCCCCGGTGGTCGCACGCGCGGTTCTGGGCGTCTCCCCGGCCGACCTGGACGGCGCCATAGTTGCCCTCGACGACCTGTGGGGCCGGCAGGCATCACGCATTCGCGAGCAACTGAGCGGCGCCTCGTCGTGGGAGAACCGGTTCGCGGTGACCGACGCGTTGCTCGCCCACCGAGATCAGGCCGGGTCGTGTCGGTCGTCCGTAGACCCGGAGGTCTCCTGGGTCTGGAACCGGATCCTCGTTGGTCGCGGCCAGGTCCGGGTCGACAGACTGGCGGCCGAGGTCGGATGGAGCCGTAAGCGCCTGTGGTCCCGGTTCCACTCGCAGATCGGCCTGCCACCCAAACGCGCCGCGAAGCTGGTCCGCTTCGACCACGCCGCCCACCGGCTCGCCGCCGGTGAGGACCCAGCCCGAGTTGCCGCCGACGGCGGCTACGCCGATCAGTCTCACCTGCATCGCGACGTCGTGGCGTTCGCCGGAGCCACTCCGACGACCGTGGCCGGCGAACCATGGCTCGCGGTCGACGACGTCGCCTGGCCGGATCGCATGGCCAGCCACCCGGGCCGCTGACATCCGCGTCCGCGCTGCGCGTCGCGACGACATCCGGACATGCCGTTTCCGTCGCGCCGAGAGCGGCCATACTGGACCGTGCGCCCTGGGGCCTGACCACGAAGGGGGTGTTCGCCTTGCCGGTCGGCCGGCTCCACCATCTGATCGTCGACTGCCCGGATCCGATGGCCGAGGCGCGGTTCTGGAGCGCCGTCCTGGGCGACCCGATCACCTACGTCGACGAGGACTTCGTCGTCGTGTCGGCTGGCACCTCCGCGTCCGGTCTGGCGTTTCAGCGCGCCGCCGACCTGGTGCCGTCCACGTGGCCGGAGCCGGCGGTGCCGCAGCAGATGCACCTCGACGTGATGGTTGACGACCAGGCTGCGGCGGGGGAGGCAGTGCTCGCGCTGGGCGCACAGCGGTTGCCGGGCGATCACGTGTACGCCGATCCGGCCGGCCACCCGTTCTGCCTGATCCGGCGCCCTACCTGGGCGCCGCCGGTGAACTGAGTTCCCGCCCTCGCTCGTGCTGGCGACCGGCGCGCCTTCTTCTGCCCACCTCTGCGTT
This sequence comes from Micromonospora sp. NPDC003776, assembly GCF_053605645.1. Taxonomy (NCBI): domain Bacteria; kingdom Bacillati; phylum Actinomycetota; class Actinomycetes; order Micromonosporales; family Micromonosporaceae; genus Micromonospora; species Micromonospora sp. NPDC003776. Next base: position 3,979 of record NZ_JBSGJR010000252.1, on the reverse strand, counting down.
CTCCGCCCAGCCGCCGGCGGTGGAGGGAGCGGACATCAGCCCGTTGGGCCAGGATGGATCGCCCGTCGCGCCGCGGCTGCCCGAGCCCGCGCGGCATGGCGAGGATGACTCGGTAGCTCAGTTCACCCCGGCCGCTCCTGCAGCCGGATCTCGGCCGGGTCGCGGTCGCTGCGCAGCCCCTTCCAGGAGGGGTGCCGCAGCCGGCGGTCGGGGGTCCAGGACCGGAAGGTCACGTCCCCCACCAGGGCCGGCTCGACCCAGACGGCGTGCCGGGCGTGCTCGCGCGGCACCGGCGAGCCGAACGGCGGCTCCCGCCGGGCCAGCGGCTCCAGCCGCTGCTGCAGGTCACGCAGCACGGCCTGGGTGAACCCGGTGCCGACGTGCCCGACGTAGACCAGCCGGTCCTGCTCGTCGTACATGCCCAGCAGCAGGGAGCCGATCGTGCCGGCCCGCCGGCCGGCCCCCGGCCGCCACCCGCCCACGACCACCTCGACGGTGTCGTTGAGCGGCACCTTGACCCACGACGAAGCCCGGCGGCCGGGCTCGTACGTCGCGTCGAGCCGCTTCGCGACCACCCCCTCCAGGCCGAGTTCGGCCGCCGCCGTGGCCAGGTCCCGGCCGGCCTCGCCGGTCCAGTACGGCGGCGTCTCCACGCTCTCGCCGCTGAGCCCCAGCTCCGCGAGCGCCGCCCGGCGTTCGGTGTACGGCAGGGACGTGGTGTCCCGCCCGTCGAGGTGCAGCAGGTCGAACAGGTACAACCGCACCGGGGTCGAGGCGACCAGCGCGGCGGCCGGCGCCCGCACGTGCATTCGGCGTTGCAGCGCCGAGAAGCTGGGCCGCCCCCCGGCGTCGAGGGCCACGACCTCCCCGTCCAGGACCGCCCGCCGTCCGGCCAGCAGCCGGGGGAGCTCACCCAGCTCCGGGTACGCCCCGGTGACGTCCCGGTCGTTGCGGCTGAGCAGCCGCAGCCCGCCGTCGGCGTACGCGACCGCGCGCACGCCGTCCCACTTGAACTCGTACCCCCAGCCGGGGCCGGTGGGCAGCGCGCCGCTGGACGCCAGCATCGGCGGCACGAGCTTGGGCATCCGGGCCACGCCTCGATCATGGCCGTCCGCGCGGTGGGCGAGGTCGGTTTCCGGCCTTTTGTCGGCCCGCCGGCGCCCCACCGTTTGTGCCGGTCACCGGCGGGTAGCCAGCCGGTCTCCGGGACGGGAAGGACGGGGCATGGCCGAGCTGGAGTTCTTCGAGAAGGTGGCCGCACGGGCGGGCGTCCCGGCGGAGATTGCGCGCGCCCTGACCGAGGCGACCCTGCGTACCCTCGCCGAGCGGATCAGCGGCGGCGAGGCGGCGGACCTCGCCGACCACGTCGCCCACGAGCTGCGCCCGCTGCTGGCCCGGGCCCGCCCCGAGGAGCCCGAGGCCTTCGGGTACGACGAGTTCCTGCGCCGGGTGGCGGAGCGCGCCGGGCAGGGGCCGGACGTCGCCGAGCGGGGCGTTCGGGCCGTGCTTCAGACCCTGCACCGGGTCGTCGGGCACCGCGAGTTCGAGCACGCGCTGGCGCAGCTGCCGAGGGAGATCGGCAACCTGGCCCAGCCGGTGCCGCGCTCGGCCTGATCCGGCCGCCGTCCTGGCGGCCGCCATGATCCACTCGGCTCAGCGCAGGTCGCGGCGTGCTGCCAACCGGACAGCGCGACATGCCGCGGCCGGAGCCGGTCAGCGCCGGCCGGGTCGGCTCACCGGGTGGCCAGGTCCGGTCCCGGCTCGGCGGTCTGCTCCCACATCGACTTCATCTCGTCGAACGCCTGCTCCATGATCTGCACCATGGCCCGGCGGGCCCGCTCGCCGTCGCGGTGCTGCAGCGCCTGGGCCACCTCGGCGTGCAGGTGCAGGGCCTGCTGATCGGGGTGGTGCGGCATCAGGTGGTAGTGGTGCCGGCCGGTCAGCACCTCGGCGACCAGCTCCTGGAGCTTCACGAACATCTCGTTGCCGGAGGCGGCGAGCACCCGCCGGTGGAACTCGATGTCCAGCCGCAGGAAGCGGTCCTCGTCGCCGGCCTCACCGGCGGCCCACATCTTCGCCGCGATGCCGATCAGGTCACTGGCCTCGTCGGGGGAGATCCGGCCCGCCGCCAGCCAGGCCGCGTGCGGCTCGATCGCGGTCCGCAGCTCGGTGATCGAGCGCAGCTGGGCCATCCGCCCGGCGGAGGCGAGCCGCCAGCGGATCACCTGCGGGTCGAAGACGTTCCACGCCTCGGCGGGGCGGATCAGCACCCCGACCCGGCGCCGGGTCTCGATGAAGCCGATCGACGCGAGCACCCGCAGGACCTCGCGGATCACCGACCGGGAGACCGCGTACCGGTCGACCAGCTCGTCGATGTTGAGCACCGAGCCGGCGGCCAGCTCGCCGCCGCAGATGGCGGTGCCGAGGTGATCGAGGACGCGGGCGTGCAGCCCTGCCTCGACGGGGGCGGACTGGGCGGGTGCGACCCCCGGGGAGGACTGATCCACGCGACGGAGCATATCAGTTCGGGCTCAGTCCTTGAATAAGTCAGCTTTTTCGGCCTAGCATTCCGTCGTTAAGCGGACGTTACAGCGTTGTGGCGCTCTTCCCCCGGGGCGGCGACCACGAGAAAAGGAGAGATGACGTGCGACGTCGATCGATAATCGGTACGTCTCTGGCCGTGGTGGTCGCCATGGGCCTAGCCGCCTGCGGCGGCGGTGGCGACGACAGCGGCGCGTCCAAGACCGTGCACGTGACGCTGGCGAACCACGTGTGGACGGAGAACCTCAAGAAGGCCCTGCCCGACTTCGAGAAGCAGACCGGGCTCAAGGTCGAGATCACCCAGCTCGGCGAGGACCAGCTCTCGGACCAGTACAACGTCAAGCTCAACGCCGGGTCGTCCGACCTCGACGTGATGATGTACCGGCCCCTCCAGGAGGGGAAGCTCTTCGCCAAGAACAAGTACCTGGCCGACCTCTCCGAGCAGGTCAAGTCGAGCAAGGACTGGGACTTCTCCGACTTCCAGTCCGGCCCGGTCCAGGCCACCACGTACGAGGGCAAGACGGTCGGCGTGCCGATCATCACCGAGCAGGAGGTCCTGTACTACCGCAAGGACCTGCTGGCCAAGGCCGGCCTGAGCGCCCCGCCGAAGACCCTGGACGAGCTCAAGGCCGCCGCCGCCAAGATCAAGGCGAGCACCCCCGGCGTGGCGGGCTTCGTGGCCCGGACCGGCAAGTCGCCGGCGGTCACCCAGTTCTCCAGCTTCCTGTACAGCTTCGGCGGTGACTTCGTCGACGGCAGCGGCAAGGCGACCGTCAACAGCGACGCCGCCAAGCAGGCGTACGCCTTCTACGGCGGGCTCATCAAGGACAGCGGCCCGGCCAACGTCAGCACCGACATGAGCTGGCCCGAGGCGATGGCCATCTTCACCCAGGGCAAGGCCGCCTTCTACACCGAGGCCAACTCGCTGTACAAGAACGCCACCGACCCGGCCAAGTCCAAGGTCTCCGACACCGTCGGCTTCGCGCCGTTCCCGGCCGGCCCGGCCGGCTCCAAGCCGTACAACATCCCCTCCTGGGCGCTGGGCGTCAACGACGCCTCGAAGAACAAGAGCAACGCCTGGAAGTTCATCGAGTGGGCCACCGGCAAGGACCAGACCCTCGCCCAGCAGAAGGCCGGCGTGCCGAGCGCCCGTACGTCCGTCTGGGCCAACCCGGAGGGCACCGCGAACTACCCGAAGGACCTGGTCGAGGCCATCAACGCCAGCACCCAGGGCGGCGTCGCACACGACCGGCCCGTGGTCGTGAAGGTCGGCCAGGCCCGCGAGATCGTCGGCCAGCCGATCGTCGACGCGATCACCGGCAAGGACCCGGCGGCCGCGGCCGACACCGCCAACGACGCCTTCCAGAAGTTCCTGGACGGCGAGGCCAAGTAAGCCGCGCGCGGGTGGTGGGGCGCTCGCCCCACCACCCGCGTACCC
>NZ_JBSGJR010000251.1:0-9301 GCF_053605645.1 Micromonospora sp. NPDC003776 | reverse complement strand
GGCGATCCGGGCGGGTCCCTCCCCGCCGAGGGCCGCGCGCAGCGCGTCGAGCACCGGCCCGCCGGCCGGCGTCACCTGGCCGAGCCAGGGGCGGCTGCGGCAGCACTCGGCGAGGTCGCCGTGCTCGTGGCTGTCGTCCGGGTGGTCCCGGACGAAGTCGGCCAGCGCGACCAGGTGCCCGACGTCCCCGTCGCGCTGGAAGCGCAGCCGGTGCGCGGTGTGCACCGCGCAGTCGAAGGTCGGGTCCTTCGCCAGGGCCCGGTCGATCCAGTCCAGTGCCTCGTCGAGCCGGCCGTTGTCGGCCAGGGTCCCGGCGATGTCGGCGTAGACGGCCAGGTCGTCGGGGTCGAGCGCGACGGCCCGGCCGAGCGCGGCGAGGGCGTCGCGGGTCCGGCCGGCGCTGCGGTAGGCGTACCCGAGCCAGACCTCGCCGAGTTTGGTGGGCTGTGCGCGTACCCCCCGGGAGGCCCAGGTGACCGCGAGGGCGACCTCGCCGAGGCGGCGGGCCAGCGCGGACGCCGCGCCGAGCAGCAGCGGGTGCCCCGGGTGGACGGTGACCGCGTTGCGGGCGAGGGTGAGGTACGGCCGCAGCGGGTCGCGCAGCCGGCGGGGGACCGGGTCGGGCACCGCCGCGCAGATCTGCATGAGGATCCGGGCGGTGCGTTCGGGGTCGAGCCGTTCGGGCAGCTCGGGGGCGGTCACCCAGGGCACTCCGGCCCAGTCCGCACCGGGCGCGTAGCCGCTGGCCGCGGCGAGCAGGTCGAGCCCTTCGGCGGGGCGGCCGGCGGCGGCGAGCAGATGCGCGCGGGCCACCACGGCCCCGACGTAGGCGTGGTGGCCGAGCGGGAACAGTTCCAGGTCCCCACCGCTGGCGGCATCCACCCGGGCCAGCGTCTCGTGCACCTCGGGCAGCGTCGGGGCCTGCACCAGGGCGGCGGCGACGTGGCCGGCGGCGTGCGCCAGGTCCCCCTCGGCCAGCGCGAGCCGGGCGAGCGCGAGCTCCTCCTCGGCGGAGAGCGCGGGGTCGTCCTCGGGCACGTCGTCGTCTCTCAGGTGGTGGTCGGCCGGCCGGGCAAGCCTAGGCGATCACGAACCGCAATGGTGATCCACTGCGCACTACTGCTCGTTCCATTGCTCGTTACGGGCGAACGATGCAAGACTGAGCGCGGAACGCGCGGGAAACGCGCAGAAGGGGGTCCTACGTGACGCGTCCAGGGGCCGGCATGGCCGCCGACATCGACGAGCAGCCGGCCGGTTACGAGCGGCTGCTCTCCGCCGAGCACGCCGGGGAGATCGCCCGGGTCGCGGCGGTGATCGCCGAGCGTCGCCCCCGTCACGTGGTGTTCACCGCCCGGGGCACCTCCGACCACGCGGCGCTCTACGCGGCGTACCTGACCGAGATCCGGCTCGGCCTGCCCGCCGGCCTCGCCTCGCCGAGCGCCGTCACCGTCTTCGGCGCCCGGCCCGATCTCTCCGAGGCCCTCGTCGTCGGGGTCAGCCAGAGTGGCGGCTCGCCCGACCTGGCCGAGGTGTTGCGGGTGGCCCGGGAGTCCGGCGCGCTCACCCTCGCGGTCACCAACAACCCGGACTCGCCGCTGGTGGCCACCGCCGAGCTGAGCGTGGACATCGCCGCCGGGCACGAGCGGGCGGTCGCCGCGACCAAGACGTACACCGCCGAGCTGCTCGCCCTGCTGATGCTCGTCGAGGGGGTACGCGCCGGTGACGGCGTGCTCCCCGCCGAGGAGCGGGCCGCCCTCGCCCGCCTGCCCGAGCTGGCCGAGCGCACCCTGTCCGACGACACCCCGGCCCGGCTCGCCCCGCGCTACCGGTTCGCCGCCCAGCTGGTCACCACCGGCCGGGGCTACGCCTACCCGACGGCCCGGGAGGCGGCGCTCAAGCTGATGGAGACCTCCTACCTGCCGGCGCTCGCCTTCTCCGGCGCCGACCTGCTGCACGGCCCGCTCGCGATGACCGACCCGGACGTCCCGGTGCTCGCCGTGGTCGGCTCCGGCCCCGGCGGGCAGTCGATGCGCGAGGTGCTGCCCCGGCTCGGCGAGCGCCGGGCCGACGTGGTGGTGGTCGGCTCGGCAGACGTCGAGGCGACCGCCCGGATGGCCGTCCCCGAGGTCGACGAGCGGTACGCCCCGCTGCTCGACATCCTCCCGTTGCAGCGGCTCGCCCTCGCCCTGGCGCTGGCCCGGGGCGAGGACCCGGACGCCCCGCGCGGCTTGAAGAAGGTCACCGCGACGATGTGAGCCAGGGCGTGGCACCCTGGTCAGCGTGTCCACCCTCCGTGACCTCGCCGAGGAGCACACCCAGCTCCGCCCGGCCGACATCGATCACCTGCACCGGATCGCCGGCGACTGGCAGCTCCTCTCCGACCTGTCCTTCGCCGACCTGCTGCTGTGGGTGCCGGTGGACGGGGAGGGCACCTTCCTCTGCGTGGCCCAGGTCCGCCCGACGACCGCGCCGACCGCGTACCTCGACGACCAGGTCGGCCGGATCGTCGGCGGGCCGGAGGTGGCGCACCTGGAGGTCGCCCACCGTCAGGGCCGGATCTGGCGCGAGGGCGACCCGGTCTGGTACGGCGACGTGCCGGCCCGGCACGAGGCGATCCCGGTCCGGTTGCGTACCGCGGAGGGGGAGGCGGGCGAGGTCGTCGCGGTGGTCGGCCGGGACACCAACCTCTCCACCGCCCGGACGCCCAGCCAGCTCGAACTGAACTACCTGACCACGGCGGACGACCTGGCGCAGATGATCGCGGACGGCACCTTCCCGCCGCCCCGGCACCCGGGCGAGACCACCTCCGCGCCCCGGGTCGGGGACGGACTGGTCCGGCTCGACGCCAACGGCAAGGTCACCTACGCCAGCCCGAACGCGCAGTCCGCGTACCGCCGGTTGGGCTACGCCTCCCACCTGGTGGGGGAGGACCTGGCCAAGCTGCACCGCCGGCTGGCCGGTGACCCCCTGGAGGGCACCGACGCGGCGAACGCGGTGCTGGCCGCGCTGCGCGGCGACGCGCCGCCCCGGCGTGAGATCGACGCCCGGGGCGCCACCATGCTCACCCGCGCGCTGCCGCTGATGCCGGCCGGCGTACCGATCGGCGCGCTGGTGCTGGTCCGCGACATCACCGAGGTACGCCGCCGCGACCGCGCCCTGATCACCAAGGACGCCACCATCCGGGAGATCCACCACCGGGTGAAGAACAACCTGCAGACCGTCGCCGCGTTGCTCCGCCTCCAGGCCCGTCGGGTGTCCATGCCCGAGGCCCGGGTCGCCCTGGAGGAGTCGGTACGCCGGGTCGCCTCGATCGCGCTGGTCCACGAGACGCTCTCCATGTCCAGCGACGAGGCGGTCGAGTTCGACGGGATCGTCGACCGGGTGGCCAGCGCGGCCACCGAGGTCGCCGCCACCGAGGTGAGCGTCGGCATGCGCCGGCGGGGCAGCTTCGGCGTACTGCCCGCCGAGATCGCCACCTCGCTCGTGATGATCCTCAACGAGCTGCTGCTCAACGCCGTCGAGCACGGCTTTCCGCCGGCCGACGAGGAGGGCCCGGGCCGCCCGGCGGAGGCGCCGAGGCCCGAGGTGGTGGTCTCCGCGCACCGGCTCCGCAAGCAACTGCACGTCTCGGTCGCCGACAACGGGCGCGGTCTGCCCGAGCAGTTCGACGCCGAGCGGGGTGGCAACCTCGGCCTGCAGATCGTCCGTGCGCTGGTCACGGGGGAGTTGCGGGGCAGCATCGAGCTGCGCAACGGCGCGGCCGGGGGCACCGAGGCGGTGCTGGTCGTACCGCTGGCCAAGGCCTGAAGGGCCGGACGCAATCAACCCTCCGGGTGAAAGAAGAGCGCCGATCAGCTCGATGTGAGCAAGTCCTCCGGACGCTTCTCGCCTGCCTGCGCCTTTTGGAGATTTTCCGCGCATTGACACCATGCGCGAGACTGAATAACTTTTTGCCGGTCATCAAGCAGACACGGCTCGGTCCGCCGTGCCCGGCTTCCTGGACGTGCGTCAGGCGAACCCTCGCCCGCTCCGCCGGAGGAGGGTGCACTGCTTGACGAACGGGGAGGCAGGACATGACTTCACCACCGGTGGTCGACCCGGCGCCCGTGCCGGATCCGACCGCGGAGTTCCGGGTTCCGCGCCAGTTCAAGCGATGGACACCCCGCCGGGCGGACGGGGCGACGACGCGGGCGGCGTACGCGGTGGTGCCGCTGCCGCCCACCGACGAGGAGCTGGTCTCGTACCGCAAGCGCCGGCTCGCCGCGCTGATGCTCCCCTCGCTGGTCAGCTTCTGCTGCCTGATCACCAGCCAGCTGCTCTTCGTCCGGCTCACCCCGTGGCTGCTGCTGCTCGCGCCGCTGCTCGCCTTCACCGTCATCTACTACGTCATCTCGCTGGCCGTGAACCTCTTCACGCCCGGGTTCGACATGGCGCGGCACCAGGAGCTGGTGCGCAACTGGCGGCCGTCCCGGTACCCGAGCGTCGACGTCTTCCTGCCGGTCTGCGGCGAGCCGCCGCACGTGCTGCGCAACACCTGGGAGCACGTCCGGGCGATGAGCCGGCACTACCGGGGCCACGTCACCGTCTACATCCTGGACGACTCGCCGAACGAGGCGATGGAGCGGACCGCCCTCGCCTTCGGCTTCGTCTACCAGCGCCGGCCCAACCGCGGCTGGTTCAAGAAGGCCGGCAACATGCGGTACGCCTTCGAGCGGACGATGAGCGACTTCATCCTGGTGCTCGACGCCGACTTCGTGCCGCGCAAGGACATGCTCGACCAGATGCTGCCCTGGTTCGACGCCGAGCCGCGGGCCGGCATCGTGCAGTCACCGCAGTACTTCCGGGTGCACCTGGGGCAGACCTGGGTCGAGCGGGGCGCGGGCGCCGTGCAGGAGCTCTTCTACCGCTCGGTGCAGGTGTCCCGGCAGGCGCACGACTCGGCGATCTGCGTCGGCAGCTGCGCCATGTACCGGCGCGACGCGCTCTTCTCCATCGGCGGTTCCACCCTGATCGAGCACTCCGAGGACGTGCACACCGGGTTTGACCTGCGGATGAAGGGCTGGAACCTGCGCTACATCCCGGTCGTGCTCGCCGCCGGGCTCTGCCCGTCCGACGTCGACTCCTTCTTCACCCAGCAGTACCGCTGGTGCGCCGGGTCGATGAGCCTGCTCGGCTCGAAGAAGTTCTGGCAGACCAAGCTGAAGCTGCGGGCCCGGCTGAGCTACATCTCGGGCTTCTGCTACTACCTGCACACCGGGCTGTTCACCTTCGTCGCCCCGATCATCCCGGTGCTGATGCTGACCGCCTTCGCGCACGAGATCGCGCTGGCCAACTACCTGCTCATCGTGCCGAGCATCGTCTACAACATGATCATCTTCCCGTTCTGGCACCGTAACCGGTACGGCCTGGAGAGCTGGACGGTCAAGATGATCTACGGCTGGGCGCACGCCTTCGCGATCATCGACATCATCCGCGGCCGGCGGATGGGTTGGCAGCCCACCGGCGGCACCGCTAAGAAGAGCAAGACCAAGCGGCTCTGGACGGGCATGAAGGTCTGGACCGCCGGCAGCGGCGTGGTCTGGGCCGGCCTCGCCGCCTGGCGGATGGTCACCGACCCGGAGCCGCTGGTCTTCCTGCCGGCCCTGCTCAGCGCGGTCTTCTACCTGCTCGTCGTGGCCCAGGCGCTGCTGGTCGACCCGGCCAAGGACGTGGAGACGGTCAAGTGAAGACCCGACATCTGATCATCGCGGCGGTGCTGATCGCCCTCGCGTCCGTCGAGTACGCCGTCGTGTCGACCGTCGACGTGACCCGGGTGCTCGCGGGGGCGACCGCCTCCGGCCGGCGGGCCGACACTCCGGGCCACGGCCCGGACAAGGGGCCGGCGCTGCCCGCGTACGACGCCACGCACCTGATCAAGCCGGCGGACGGCAAGTACCTCGGGGTGGCGATCAACGGCGCTCCGCCGAAGATGGAGCTCGTCGAGTCCTTCGCCGAGCGGACCGGCAAGAAGCCGAACGTGGTGACGATCTATCTCAGCTTCGACGACGGGTTCGCGGCGAACGAGGTGCGGCAGATCTACTCGTACGGGGCGCTGCCGGCGGTGCGGTGGGAGCCGTTCAACGCCAAGCTCTCCGACATCGCGGCGGGGAAGCACGACGAGTACATCACCAAGTTCGCCGGCCTCGTCCGCAAGGTCAACCTGCCGATCGCGCTCACCTTCGGGCACGAGATGAACGGCGGCTGGTACCCGTGGGGGATGGGGAAGAAGGGCAACAGCGCGGCCGACTTCGTCGCCGCCTGGCGGCACGTCCACGACCTCTTCGAGGCCGCCGACGCCACGAACGTGATCTGGACCTGGACGCCCAACGTCATCAACCCGGTGCCCAGCGTCCGGCTCAAGCCGCTCTACCCCGGTGACCGGTACGTGGACTGGGTCGGTGTCGACGGCTACTACACCCACCGGGGCAAGCACACCTTCACCGAGCTGTTCGGCCCCACCATGCGGCAGGTCCGCACCTTCACCCAGCGCCCCTTCATGATCATGGAAACCGCCGGCGAGCCCGGTGCCGAGCGGCCGGAGTGGATCGCGGACCTGTTCGCCGGGGCGGCGAAGGATCCGCGGGTCATCGGCTTCGTGTGGTTCAACAACAACGGTTCGGCCAAGTGGAACATCGACCGCGACGCGGCCGCGGTGCGGGCCTTCCGCCGGGGAGCCACGAAGTCCGTCTACGGCTTCCAGGTGAAGTGAGCGAAGATGCCCAACGAACTGCTCCTCTCCGGCCGGCCGGCGACCTCCGCGCAGGCGAGCCCGGACCCGGCGACGCGCCGGCCCGACGACCCGAGCCCGGGCCGGCACACCGGCTGGCTGGCGCTGTTCCCGGCCCTCGCGGCCTTCGCGGTCGGCTTCCGGGGCATCGCCGATCGCCAGATGTGGAACAACGAGTACGCGACCTGGCACGCGGTCGACCTGAGCCTCCGCGACCTCGGTCACCTGCTCTCCAACACCGACATGGTGCACGTCACGTACCTCATGATCCTGCGGGTCTGGACCCAGGTCGCCGGTGACGACCCGCTCGCCCTGCGGCTGCCGTCGCTGATCGGGATGACGATCGCCGCCGCGATGACCACCCTGATCGGGCGGCGGCTGGCCGGCACCGGCGTCGGCCTGGTCGCCGGCGCGATCTTCGTGCTCGTTCCCTCGGTGAGCCGGTACGCGCAGGAGGCGCGCTCCTACGCCCTGGTCACCATGGGCGTCACGGTCGCCACGCTGCTGCTGCTGCGGGCCCTCGAGAAGCCGGTCCGGACCCGCTGGCTGCTCTACGCCGTCGCGGTGGCCCTGACCGGCTGGCTGCACTTCGTGGCGCTGCTGGTGCTCGCCGCCCACCTGCTGATCGTGCTGCGCGGCACCACCGGCGCCGACGACAACCGGCGGTACCAATGGTTCGGATACGCCGGTGGGGCGGGTGTGGCGCTCGTCCCGTTGCTCACCGTGGCCTCGGGTCAGTCCGCCTCCATCTCCTGGATCAAGGCGGACGGCGCCGCCGTGCTGCACTTCCCCGCCGACCTGTTCCTCTCGGTACGCGGCATGGCGGCGATCGTCGGACTCGCCGTGCTCGGTGCGCTGGTGGCCTGGCGTACCGGCAACCGGATGGTGCCCGCGCTGCTCACCTGGGTGCTGCTGCCGCCCGTCTTCGCGTACGCCACCTTCACGGTGCTGCACCTCTTCCTGCCCCGGTACGTGCTGTTCACGCTCCCGGCGTGGGCGATCCTCGCCGCCGTCGGGATCTGTTCCGTCGCCCGCCTGCTGCCGGCGTCCACCCGCGCGTGGGCGTGGCTGCTCCCCGCCGTGCTGGTGCTGCCCGCTCTCGCCTACCTGGTGGAGCCGGACCAGCGGATCGTGCGGGCCAGCCCGGTGCAGGGCCAGCCCGACTACCGCGGGGCGATCGACGTCATGCGGCAGGGCATGCGACCCGGCGACGGCATCGCCTACAACGACGTCTTCGGCAAGCTCTCCGACCTGGCGCGCGAGGCGGTCGACTACGAGATGCGGGACGAGACCCGCCCCCGCGACGTCTTCCTCAACGCGACGTCGATCGCCCGTGGCTCGTACTCGGCCTCGGAGTGCGATGACAAGGACTCCGCGGCCTGCCTCCGCGACACCGACCGCATCTGGCTGATCTGCACCAACTATTCGCCCGATCCGCTCGACGGGCTGCCGCCGCAACGGGCCGCGCTGCTCCGGGGCTTCACGCCCGTGCAGGAGCGGAAGTTCGACCGGGTCCGGGTCGTCCTGCTCGAACGGAAGCCCGCCTGACCGGAGCCGTGGCGCCGCTCAGCCACGTCGGACGAGCAGCGCCACGGTGATCCCGGGCCGGGGGTCCACCGACTGCACGGTGAAGCCCGCGCGCAGCGCCGCCCCCTTGGCCCCGTCGACCGCGGCCACCGGGTCGTCCCGGCGCCCGGACACCACCAGCCAGACCCGCGGCACGCTGGCCAGGCACTCCGCCGGCCGGCCGCACTCGCTGGCCCAGAGGTCCGCGCGCTGCCGCTGGTCCTGGGCCAGCAGCACGTCGCGGGGCCGGTGCGGGCCCAGGTGGTACGCCATGCCCAGGTCGAGGAAGAGCCAGCTCTGCCGGGGCGAGTAGACGATCCCGTCGCCGGCCTGCTGGTGCTCGGCGATCACCCGGGCCGCGCCCGCGTAGTCGACCGGCGCGGTGCGCGGCCACTCGTGGGTACGCCGCAGCGCCGCCTGGTCGGGCAGGCCCAGCAGACCGGCCAGGGTCACCACGGCCAGCGCCGGCACCAGGCGTACCGCCGCCAGCGCCGCGCCGGCGAGCAGACAGGCGAACGGCACGGTGAAGACCAGATAGCGGTTCACCCACAGCGGTACCCGCGTGCCGGCCGCGAAGAGCAGCAGCGCCGGGAGGAGGATGGCGGCGACCGGCAGCAGCGCCCGCCGGCCCAGCCGGGCCGCCCCCAGTGCCGCGAGGCCGACCAGCACTCCACCGACCACCCCGCTCTGCGCCACCCCGCCGGGCAGCCCGGCCAGGTCGGACAGGTGGGCGAGGCGGACCCAGTCGAGCTGCCGCGACCGCTGGCCCCGCGCCACCAGCATCAGCGGCGCGACCAGCAGCACCACGGGCACCATCGCCACCAGCCACCGCCAGAGCAGGCCCCGGTGGGCGCGCCCGTCGCTCGCCGCCGCACCGGCCGGGGCTGGTTGAGCATGTGGTCGTAGAAGCCGACGCCGGTCTCGATGTCGGCCTTGCCGGTGCCGTCGAGGTCGATCTCCACGAGGACC
>NZ_JBSGJR010000250.1:0-9313 GCF_053605645.1 Micromonospora sp. NPDC003776 | reverse complement strand
CGGCGCAGCCGTCGGCGAGGACCACCACCTGGTAGTCGCGGTCGGCGGCCTCCCGGACGGTCGAGAGCACCACCCCGCTGGTGCTCCAGCCGGCCAGCACCAGCGTGTCGACGCCGCGGGCCCGCAGCTGCTGGTCCAGGTCGGTGGTGGAGAAGGCGCCCACCCGGGACTTGCGGACCACGATGTCGCCCGGCTGCGGCGCGAGGTCGCCGTGCACCTGCGTACCGGGGGCGTCGGCGTGCAGGGCCGGCCCCAGCTGCCCCGCCAGCACCGCGAAGCGGCTGTGCCCGGGCACCCGCGCGTAGTCCTCGTCGGCGAGGGCGACCCGGACGTAGCCGACCTGACCGCCGTGGCGGCGGACCACGTCGATGGCGGTCCGGACCCGGTCCAGCTGGGCGGCGGCGTCGGGGATCCGTGCGACGAGCAGCGGCTGGTAGTCCATCGCCAGCAGCGCGGTGCGAGCCGGGTCGAGGGTGAGGGTCATGCGTGCTCCTCCGGGAGTGGACGTTCGGGGTGGTCTGACCGGGGCCGGGTTCCCACCCGGCGCAGGCCGCCGTCCAGCACGGTGAGCGCCAGCAGCGCGACGGCGCCGGCGAGAAGGAACCAGGCCAGCTCGTGCAGGCCCGCGGTGCTGGCGCGGGGCCCGAAGAAGGCGCCGCTGGCTGCGGCGGCGCCGATCGCGCCGAGGTAGGCGAAGGTGCGCAGCAGCCCGGCCGACGAGGCGATCCGCGCGGGGTCCGCCTGGTGGTAGACGGCGTTCTGGTTGCCGAGGCTGAGCAGCCCCTGCGGGATCCCGAAGCACACCACCAGCAGCACCAGGAACCACACCGGGGTACGGCCACCGACCACGAGCAGCAGGGCGCAGCCGACCGCCTGCAGCGCCGCGCCGACGACCAGCTTGGCCTTGATCTCCGGGCGGCGGCCGGTGACCGCGGAGGCCAGCAGGGCCGATCCGCTGAGCGGGAGCAGGAGAAGGCCGGCCTGGGCGGGCGACAGCCCACGGCCGTCCTGGAGCCACTGCGAGACGCCGTAGAGGACCGCGTACATGGTCAGGCCGGCGAGCAGTTGGCGGGCGTAGGTGGCGACCAGGGCGAGGTTGCCACCCAGCACGCGCAGGTCGATGAAGGGCGCCGGCGTGCGGCGCTCGCGGAGCACGAAGCCGGCGCCGGCGACCACGGTGACGGCGAGCAGCCAGAGGTCGGCGGCCGCCGGCTCCATGAGGAACAGCAGGAGCGCGCCGAGCGTCACGGCGAAGAGGGTGATGCCCGGCGCGTCGAGGGCCACCGGCTCACGGGCGGCCGCCGGCCGCTGCCGCGGCATCCATCGCCAGCCGACCGCGAACGCGGCGAGGGCGAGCGGGACGTTGACCGCGAAGGTTGCCCGCCAGCCGCCGAGGCCGATCAACAGGCCGCCCAGCGTCGGGCCGACGACCGCGACGGTCTGGCTCGACACCGCCAGCACCGTGAGCACCCCGCTGGGGCTGTCCCGGCCGGTCCGGCGTGCCTCGGCGCGGATCAGGTACATCGCGGCCGGGTAGCCGGCGCAGGTGCCCAGCCCGAGCAGGACCCGCGCTGCGACCAGAACGGGCAGGTCGGCGGCGAGCGCGCCGAGGGCGCCGGCGACGCCGACCAGCACCGTGCCGGTGAGGAAGAGCCGTCGCGGTCCGTGCACGTCGACCAGCCGGCCCGCCACCGGCTGCCCGATGGCGGTGGCCAGGTAGAGCGCGGAGACCAGCCAGACGGTCTGGGACGTCGGGACGTCCAGTGCCCGCCCGATCGGGACGAGCGCGACCGCGATGATCGAGGTGTTGATCGGGTTCAGCACCGCGCCGAGGACCATGGGCGCGATCAGCCGGCGGTCGAAGTCGGCCGTTGCGTTCCGGGGTGCCGGCCTGGTGGCGGCGGTCATCGCAACGTCGCCCGCTCCACCAGGGCGAGCGCCCGGATGACGGTGTCCAGTTCGGCGGCGTTGAGCTCCTTCTGCAGTGCCGTCGCCAGCCATTCGTCGCGCAGGCGGCGGGTGTCACTGATCCAGGCGCGGCCCGCGTCGCTGAGCGCGAGGCGCTGCCGGCGTGCGTCATCGGGATCGGGGTCGCGGCGGACCAGGCCGCGGTCGACGAGCACGGCCACCGTGGCGGCCATCGACTGGGGGCGCACCCGCTCGACCGCCGCCAGCTCGCTTGCGGTCGTCGGCCCGCTCTCCTCGAGTCGCTTCAGAACGGAGGTCTGCGACGGGCTGAGCCCGTCCTCCGCCCGAAGTCCACGCAGGCGCCGACGCAGCCGGCTGAAGACGACGACGAGGTCGCGGGCGGCGACGAGCGCGCGGTCGCCGGTCGCGCCACGGGTCGGGTCGGGGATGCCGGTCACAACTCCCAGCCTAGATAGTCAGTCTGAACTGACAAGTTCAGGCTGACTAATTTATGTGTGGCCCCGGTCACCAGGTCGCCCCCCGGTGTGGCGTCGTGGGGCTTCAGGGTGCGCCGGGGCTCCCTTAGGCTGACCTCATGATCCATTCGCAGCCGCGTCGCCCCGCCCTCGCCGCGGGCCATGCGGGAGTGGCGCGGTGAGCAGGCAGCCGGTGCCGCGTCAGCGACGCGTACCGTCCCCCTCGCGGCTGTCGATCCGGTGTGCGCGGATCGAGCGGTCGCGTGGGTTCGAGGTGGCCATCGTCATCGTCATCGGCCTGAACGCGGTGGTGCTCGGGATCGAGACCTATCCGCACCCGGGGTCGTTGGGCGCCCTGCTGCGCACCCTCGAGTGGTTCTTCCGGGCGGTGTTCGTCAGCGAGATCGCGATCCGGGTGCTGGCCCACGGCAACCGGCCCCAGGACTTCTTCCGGCACGGCTGGAACGTGTTCGACTTCGCGGTGATCGCCGCGGCGTTCATCCCCGGCCTGCACGGCGAGTCGCCGGCCCTGCGGGTGATCCGCATCGCCCGGGTGCTGCGGCTGGTGCGCTTCTCGCCCGGTCTGCGCACCATCGTGACGGCCCTGCTGCGCAGCCTCCCCGGCGTCGCGGGATTCCTCGCCCTCGCCCTGGTGACCCTGTACGTGTACGGCATGGCCGGCTGGCTCATCTTCGCCGACTCGGATCCCGAGCGGTACGGCACGATCGGCCGGGCCGCCCTGACCCTGTTCGTGCTGCTCTCCCTGGAGACGCTGCCCGACCTGATCGAGCAGGGCATGGCCCTGTCGCCGTGGACCCTCGTCTACTACGTCAGTTTCGTGCTCATCACCGCCAACCTGCTGGTCAACATCCTCATCGCGGTGATCGTCAACTCGATGGAGGAGGCCCGCCGGCTGGAGATGACCGAGGCGATGGCGGCGGACGAGGACGGCGACGGCGTACCGGACGACATCGACCGGATCATCATCAGCCAGCGGCTGGACGATCTGCGGGCGCTGGTGTCCGAGTTGGAGCGCGACCTGCGGGTCGACCGGGGGTCGACCGGTCGGCGGAGCCCGCTCCCGTCAAGCGACGAACCGGGTCCGCCGGCGTCTGGCGACCAGCAGGCCACCGGCGCCGGCCACGAGCAGCAGTCCGCCGATGCCGGCGATCATGCCGGTCGAGGAACCGGTGATCGGTAGGCTCTCGCCGCCGCCCTGGCCGGACGTCCGGGGCGTGATGGTGATCGCGGCGATGTCGTTGGCCTTCTTCGGATCGCCGTCGAGGCGTACCTTGACCACACCCGATGTCGCGCTGGGGAGCTTGTCGACGCGCAGCGTGAACCGGTACTCGGACCGCTCGCCCCTGGCGAGGTCGCCCGTGGGCAGACAGGCGTACGTCTCGTAGCCCGGCTTGCCCAGGAGGTCCGCCGTGTCCCACGACCCGCCCTCCGAGTACGGGGCGCACTTGTCCGACACGGTCACCGTCGTGGTGCCCCCCGGTATCTGGACCACCACGAGGGGCAGCTTCACGTACGACGGCCAGGCCTCGAAGAACGCCGGGCCGAGATTCCGCACCCCGAACCTCACCTCGACCTTGTCGCCGACCTCCGCGGTCCCGGTCCAGCCCGCGGCCGCCAGGTCCGCCGGGTTGTCGCCGGTGACCCGGATGGAGAACTCGGTGGAGCTGCCTCCCCGCACGTGGGTCTGCGGCACGTGGGCACGCTGCCCCGGGTCCTCGACCAGGCGCAGGTCGGTGCCGGTGCCCGGCTTGCCGGGCGGCACCGGGGAGTCCGGGTTCTGCTCGACCAGCGCCCAGTCGTCCGTCGTCCACCAGTCGAGGAAGTTGCCGATCAGGCTGCTGGTACGGGCCGACCCGTCGAGGTGGACCGGCAGTGGCGCGGAGAGCCGGTAGGCCGTGTCGGGTTGCAGGTCGGTGTCGAAGCGGCAGACGACGGGTGCGCCGCCACCGGAGGTGCAGTTGCGGAAGGTGCCGAGGTAGGGGCTCAGCCGGTGCGGCCGGAACACCAGCACCGCGCCGTGGGTCGTGGTCGGGCCGGTGTTGCGGACGGTGCCGACGAGGCCCACCGTGGTGCCGGGCTCGCCGTCGGTGATGTCCTCCAACGGGGCTTCCAGCCCGACACCCTCGGCGATGGTGACGGCGATCGTACGGTGAGCGGTGCTGCCGGCGTACCTGACGGTGATGACCAGGTTGCCCGTCTCGCCCACCGGGGCGCCCACCTCGCCCGTCAGCAGGAAGGGCATGCTGAAACCGATGTCCCGCTTCACCGGGCCGTCGCAGTGCAGCGTCTCGCCGGTCTTTTCGCAGCCCATCCCCGCCGGGAAAGGTGCCCCCGGGTCGGGTCCCACGGTGGCCAGTCCGTGGAGCTTCGACGCATCGAGGTCGACGCTGAACGTCCCGTCCTCGGGCCGCTTCCCGTCCAGGGTGATGTCGAGCCCAGTGAACTTCGAGTAGCCGGGCGCCACCTGCGTGTCGGTGGCCAGGATCCGGAGTTCGCCGGCGGCGACGGCGGGGACGGGGGAGCCGGCGACGAGCGCGGCCCCGACGCCGAGCACGGCCAGCCAGCGCCGGGTGGAGTGCCGGAACATCAGCGGATTCCCTTCGCCGGTGAGCAGATGGATCGGGTGAATGGTAGGACGCCGGGGAGCGTCCAGGTCACCCCGATCGATCGACCGGTGTTCACCGGCCGGCGGCGGGCGAGCCGTCCCCGGTGCGTCCCCGCTCGTGCTCTCCGGTGCGGGGGTTCCCGATCACCAGCCGGTTTTGGACCGCGCGGTGGGGATCCGGCGTTTCCGTCTCCTGGACCAGGTAGTGCGGCCGGCGTTTCGTCTCGTAGTAGATCCGACCGATGTACTCCCCGATCACGCCGAGGATCATCATCTGGATCCCCCCGAGACCGATCACGCTGACGATGATGGTGGTGTAGCCGGGGACGTCGATGCCCTTCTCGACGGCGTCGGCCACCACCCAGGCCATGTACCCGACGGCGATCAGGGTGAGGAACAGGCCGCCGTAGATGGCCAGGCGCAGCGGCCGGTTGTTGAACGACAGCAGGCCGTCGAACGCGTAGTTGAACAGCTTGCCGAACGTCCACCGGCTCCGGCCCGCCTGGCGGCTCTCGTTGCGGTGCGCGACCACCACCGTCCGGAACCCGATCCAGGAGAACAACCCCTTGGAGAACCGGTTGTACTCGGGCATCGCCAGGATCGCGTCCACGGCGAGCCGGGACAGCAGCCGGAAGTCGCCCGCCCCGTCCTGCAGCCGTACGTCGATCCACCAGTTGACCAGGCGGTAGAACGACCGCGAGGCGAGCATCCGCAGGAACCGGTCACCGTGCCGGTCCCGGCGGGCGATCACCTGGTCGAACCCCTGCCGGTACAGGGTCACCATCTCCGGCAGCAGCCGCGGCGGGTGCTGCAGGTCGGCGTCCATGATGACGACGGCGTCGCCGGTGGCCCGTTCCAGCCCGGCCAGCATGGCCGCCTCCTTGCCGAAGTTCCGGCTCAGCGACGTGTAGCGCACGGACGGGTCGCCGCCGGCGAGCCGGCGCAACGCCACCAGGGTGCCGTCGTCGCTGCCGTCGTCGACGTACACCACCTCGACCTCGACGTCGGGCAGTTCCGCCAGCGCCTCGGTCACCGCCGTGTGCAGCCGCTCCACGGACGCTTCCTCGTTGAAGCAGGGCACCACCACCGACAACCGCATCGTCGTCACCCCGTCCGGTCAGAGGTGGTAGACCAGCACGCCATCGAGGTCCTCCCGGATGATGCCCAGCCCGTCGAGCGGCCGGGTCGCGATGCCCTCCCACGGCGTGCCGGCGACCCGGTCGGGCAGGGCCACCACCGACCGCACCCCGATGCCGCGCAGGTACGCGACGCTGCTCGCGTCGGGGAAGGACGCCGTCGCGGCGCGGGTCTGTGCCTGGGTGGCGGGCTCGAAGCCGGCCAGCCCGTTGGTCACCCGGGGGAACCCGTCGGTCGTCCACAGCATGTAGAGCAGGTCGCCGGTGCCGCCCGCGGGCAGCAGCAGGACGGGCTCGTCGGCCGTACGCATCGCGGCCGGTGGCGGCGGCACCACCGGGTGGGGGGTGCGGTTGACCCCCTCCAGGGTGACCAGGGCCAGCGGCACCAGCAGGACTACCGGCGCGAGGACCCGCGGCCAGCCCCGGGCCGTCGGTCGTCGCAGCGACTCGGCGAACACCGTCACCAGCCCGGCCGCCAGCACCGCCAGCAGCAGGCTGGTCCAGTGCATCATCCGCCCCGGCGTGCGCAGCGCGTCCCATCCCGGCAGGTGCTTCGAGAGCGTCAGGTAGCCGGGGTCCCCGTCGCCGCCGAGGGTTGCCCCCAGCCCGAGCAGGACCGTGCCGAGGACGCCGAGCCCCAACGCGACCCGGTACCGGACCGGGTACACCGAGACGAACAGCCCCGCCATGGCCAGGCCGAGCAGCATCATCCCGGGCAGCAACGCCATCTCCGGCGGCCAGGACAGTTGTTGCCGCGCCGCCGCGTGCGCGTCGCCCCACAACCACGAGTCGGCCGGGGCGGTGACGAAGCCGCGCAGGGGTGGGGAGAACATCACGGTCCAGTCCAGGGTGCGCCGACCCTGCGGGTTGAGGTCGACGACCTTCAGGTAGACCAGCCCGAGCAGCAGGGTCACCGCCCCGAAGGCGAGCCCACCGGCCAGGTCCGCGGCCAGCAACCGGCGGCCGAACGCCGCCCGCTCCCGCCGCCGCCACCACGACCAGCCGTAGCCGGCGGCCGCCACCAGCGCCGCGGCGAGCAGGAAGTAGACCAGCGGCAGCCCGATGCCGAAGCCCAGGGTGACCTGCCAGGCGGCGACCAGCCAGCCTGCCAGCGCCCAGCCCGGCCGGCGCCGCTCCGGCCGGTATCCGTGCCGCAGGGACCAGCCGTGACCGCGGGCCAGCATGGCCAGGCACAGCGCGATCCCGCCGCTGGACAGGATGTTCAGGTGGCCGGCGTGGGCCAGCCGCCACGGCGCGTACGCCCACGCCACCCCGGCGACCGCGCTGCCCCACCGGCCGGCCCCGAGCTGGCGGGTCAGCGCGTACGCCCCGACGAACGCGAGGGCGTGCACCAGCATGTAGGTGACGTTGTAGCGGATCAGCGCGGCCTCGAAGCCGGAGCCGAGCATCCCGAGCGGGGCGTAGCCGAGCAGGGTGTCGCTGTAGGCGTAGGTCCAGCGCTCGGGATAGAAGGTGTTCGAGTGCCAGAGGCCGGTCGGGTCGGTGAGCATGGCGTGCCCCGCCCAGGCCATCTGCCACGCCTGCAGTGTCGGATCACCGAGGTCGCCGGGGACGGTGCTGGCGGGGTGCCGCAGCGTCGGCCAGGTCAGCACAGCGGCCAGCAGGAGACCGCCGAACGCGGCCAACGTCCATTCGTGACGCAGCCAGCGCAACCGAATCCACCCGCGGCGGTTCGGGGCGGCGGGGAACTCGCTGGGGTCGGCGGTCCCGGCGGTCGGCCGGGCGTCGGTGGAGCCGGTGGTCATAGTGATTGATAATGGTCGATCGGGGTCGGCTTGTCGATCAGCGGTCCGAACTCTGGGCTCGGACCGTCGATCGACATCGAGCCAGACTAATCAACAAAGTTGTGGATGTAAACTTACTGCGTGTGTTCGGCGGCCGGGCCCGGGTCGGCCGCCTCGTCCGCCGCCCTCAGAAAGTCGTCCACCAGGTCCGCCGTGTCCTCGATCCCCGTGGAGACGCGGACCAGCCCGTCCCCGATCCCGGTGGCCGCCAACTGCGCCGCGTCCACGATGCCCGCCCACATCGACCGCGGGTGCACCACCAGCGTGCTGACGCTGCCCAGGCTGGCCGCCCGCTTGGCCAGCCGCAGCCCGCCCAGCAGCGCGGCGGCCCCGGCCCGGCCCGCCCGCAGGTCGACGCTGAGCACCCCGCCGAAGCCCGTCATCTGCCGGCGGGCCAACTCGTGCTGCGAATGCGACGGCAGTCCCGGATAGCGGACCCGGGCCACCGCGGGGTGCCCCTCCAGGGCCCGGGCCAGGGCGAGCGCGTTGGCGTTGTGCCGCTCCACCCGCAGCGGCAGCGTACGGATGCCGCGCAGCAGCAGCCAGGCGTCCACCGGCCCGAGCGTGCTGCCGGTGACGATCGAGGTCTGCCACACCCGCTCGACCAGCGCGGTGGAGCCGACCACCACCCCGGCCGACACGTCCGAGTGGCCGCCGAGGAACTTGGTGCCGCTGTGCCAGACCAGGTCCGCCCCGGCGGCCATCGGGCGCTGGTTGACCGGCGTGGCGAAGGTGTTGTCGACCACCACCAGCGCGCCGGCCGCATGGGCGATCTCCGCCACCGCGGCCAGGTCGGTCAGCTCCAGCAGAGGGTTGCTCGGTGTCTCCACCAGCACCAGGCGGGTCCCGGGCCGCAGCGCGCGGGCGAACGCGTCGGTGTCGGTCTGGTCGACCTGGGTGCAGGTGACCCCGAAGCGCGGCAACAGTCCGGTGGCGAGCGAGGTGGTGCCGCCGTACGTGCTGCGCTGCACCACCACGTGGTCCCCGGCCGAGAGCAGGGCCAACGCGATGGTGCTGATCGCGCCCATCCCCGACGCGGTGACCAGGCCGGTCTCCGCGCCCTCCAGTTCGGCCACCACGGCGGCCACCTGCCGGTGGTTCGGGTTGCCGTAGCGGGTGTAGAAGGCGCTGCCCCGCGGCTCGGTGGCGATCGCGGTGAAGTGCTCGTCGGACTCGGCGCTGAAGGTCGCGCTCTGCACGATCGGCGGGGACACCGCCGTACCGGGGGTCAGGCCGTCGTCGCCGTGCACCGCGGTGGTGCCGAAGCCGGTCACAGGTTTCTCCGGCGAGGGCGGGGCGCTGGTCAACGGCATCAACGGCCTGCCGCACATCCCGCCCGGCACCAAGCGGCGCGCCAGCGAC
>NZ_JBSGJR010000249.1:0-9381 GCF_053605645.1 Micromonospora sp. NPDC003776 | reverse complement strand
GCGGCTGCAGAGGGGAACGAAGCCGCAAAATCGATCATGCATCCACGGCTAGGCAGCAAGCGCCGCAACACACCCAATTAGCCAGCAGGATCCAGCTGGCCTACAAGACCTCATGGAACGGCGGCCAGCTCATCGTCGCCGACCGCTGGTATCCCTCCAGCAAAACCTGCTCGGGCTGCGGTGCGGTGAAAGCCAAGCTGCCGCTGCGTGTCCGAACCTACCTCTGCGACTCTTGCGGCCTGGTCCTCGATCGGGACCTGAACGCCGCGCGTAACCTCGCCGCCCTCGCGCATGAGGTCACCACCGCCGGGAGTGGCCCGGTGGCAGGACGTGGAGCCGACCATAAGACCCGCCCCGGCGGGCCGGTGGCCATGAAGCGTCAACCCGGCACGGCACCCGCCGGTCAGACCGGGACCGTCCCACCGCAAGGCGGGACTGCCAATCACGAGCTCACTAGAGCACACTGAAGGTAACGGATGCCGTCGATCAGACCGAGCCACAACTCATGGTCCGGGTCGCGGTAGGGCGACATCATCGACTCGTGGTCGAAGACCCGAATGAACACGCCGTCGACGGTGAAGAGGACCGTCCACTCGTCGCCGCTGCCGTTGCCCATCAGCGCCGCCTCATCCGTGCCCCAGGCCGGGTCGTAGGCGTAGTACGGTGCCCCACCGTCGATGACGCGTTCCAGCACGGCCAGTGCCTTGCAGCGCTCCCGCAACACCTCAGGGGTGGGCGGCGATGTCGTACACGGTCACCGGACGACCCTACGCCGCCAGGCGCTCGTCTCGAATGCGGTAGCGCCGCGCCGGCTCGGTCGCCATGATCGGGGCCGTGCTTGCTGAGCTGTGGCCCCTGTACGGCCTGACCATCGTCACCCCACGGCTGGAACTCCGCCTGCCCAGGGAGGAGGAACTTGCCACGCTCGCCCAACTGGCTGCCGACGGTGTGCACCGGCCCGACGAACGCCCGTTCCTGACCCCGTGGACCGACGGCAGCCCTGAAGACCGGGCGCGGTCCGTCCTGCAGGGCCACTGGGGTCAGCTCGCCGAATGGAGCGCGGCGGCCTGGAGCCTCGGACTGGCCGTCCTCCAGGACGGCAACCCGGTCGGCAAGGTCACCCTGCGCGCCCGCGACTTCGCGGTGGTCCGCGAGGTCACCACCTCCTCGTGGTTGGGGATCGACCACCACGGCAAGGGATACGGCACCGAGGCCCGCGTCGGTCTGCTGACGCTGGCCTTCGACCACCTCGACGCCCGTGCGGCGCTCACCGAGGTGTTCCAGGACAACCACGCCTCCCAGCGGGTGTCCCGAAAGCTCGGCTACGAGGCTGACGGCATCTCGGTCGACGCCCGCGGCGACGAGGCCCTCGTGTCCGACCGGCTCCGGCTCACCAGGCAGAGGTGGACCCAGCAGGAGCGTCCGACGGTGCGGGTGAACGGGGTCGCAGCGTGCCGGCCGATGTTCGGCTGCTGAGGAGCCAACGTATCGGGTCTGTGTCCTGCGATACGGTCATGGGTGTGCGCTTGCCGCCACTGCCGAACCCGGCTACTCCGCTCACGCCCGAGCGCATCGCCGCCGCAGCGGTGGGCGACCGGCCCATCGATGTTCCGCTCTCGGCGATCACGATCAGGCCGTACGACCCGGCGTGGCCGGCGCTGTACGCCGTCGAGCGGGGCCGGATTCTCAATGCGCTCGGCTCCCGCGCACTCGCCGTCGAGCACGTCGGGTCGACGGCGGTGCCGGGACTGGCGGCCAAGAACCGGCTGGACATCGACCTGATCGTGGCCGATCCGACCGACGAGGTGGCCTACGTGCCTGTACTGGACGCCGCTGGGTATGCGCTGCGGACCCGGGAACCGGACTGGTACCAGCATCGCTGCCTGTGGAACGAGGGCCACACGGTGAACCTGCACGTGTTCGGGCCGGATTGCGACGAGCACCTACGGCACCTGATTTTCCGCGACTGGTTGCGTACCCACCCGGACGACCGCGACTTGTACGAGTCAGAGAAGCGCCGCGCCGCCGCCGACAATCCCTGGTCCATGTCCGCCTACAACGCGCAGAAAGCCACCTCGATCATCTCGGTGCTACGGCGAGCGGGGCTTCGCCCGGCCGCAGCCGAACAGCCCCGGTGATGCTCACCGCTTGGGACGCCGAGGCGCAGGCCCTAATCGGCCGGGCGGTGTTCGAGGCGGGATCCCGGCTCCTCGCCGTGGAGCAGCTCCAGTACCCACAAGGTCTCCAGCGGGTCGACGGGGTCGCGCAGGGCGCGTAGGACGACCGGATGAGTGCAGCCGGCGGCTGCCAGCTGATCGGCCAGTTCGGCGGGGTTCGGACCTTCCCTGTTGTCGGCACCGAGAGCGGGCAGCGACCGCCAGGCGGAATCGACGGTTGCGTCGTAGGCAGCCACCACGTCGTTCATGAACGCTGCCCACTGCGGGAACGGAAACTCGCTGCTGTCCTGACTGCGCAGGGTGAGTGCCATGTCGTCCTCGGCGTCCGAGAGGGCCCAGCCGTCGGCGCTGGAAACCCACCGATAGCCGGATCCTCCGTAACGGCAGTCCCAGTGATCGAGCTGGTACGCCAGCCGCTCGGGCAAACTGGGGCCGAACCGCGGCTCCGGCAGCGGCGGTCCGTCGGTCAGCAGGTTCAGCGCGACAGCGAGCATCGGTCGGGCAACGCGGAACTCCGTGTCGGTGGTCAGCGGTGTGAAGCGTGACAACAGCGCGAGGAGCGGACCCGGATGGCGCAACTGCGGGTCGCGCAGGGCTGCGAGCCGGGCGATGTACTCCAGCTCGACCCAGCGGACGGTCCAGGGGAGGAACTGGGCGCAGTCGTCGTCGTAGCCCAGCTCGGGCAGCAGCTCATCCCCTTGCCGAAGGAAGAGCGTCATCAGGTTCGGGTTCTGCAGCATCCGAACCTCCAACGACAGGTCACCGACAGTCAGGAGCGCAAGCTCCGTCATCAGCTCGGGCGGGTCGTCGTCGAAGTCCTCCCAGGGGCGGTCGAGATACCCGTCCCAGAATCCGTAGTCCAGCACGATCCGCCGGATCAGATCACGGCTCGCGGGCACCACCACGGACTGATCCTCGCAGAGCTGGCGCCCGTGTCGAGGCACCACCGGAACCCGTTCGCATCGATGTCCGGCCGGAGGCCAGACTGCGGGCATGGAGTTCTTCTGCTACCACCGCGACCGCCCCGGCTCCGCGACGCTGCGCGGCGAGCTGCTGGAGGCGCACTGGTCGTACATGGACCGCTACTCGGACGGAATGATCGCTCGCGGTCCGACCTTCACCGACGACGGCACGCCGACCGGCAGCGTGCACATCGTCGACCTGCCCGATCCCGCCGCCGCCCGTAGGTTCGCCTTCGACGAACCCAACTACCAGGCCGGCGCGTACCGGGACGTCCTGCTGCGCCGCTGGCGCAACACGCTGGGCCGTACCATGTGGGATTTTCCCGGCGGCCGGACCGGCGGCAACCGCTATCTGGTGCTCGGCCTCGGCACGGGCCAGCCCGCCGATTTCGCGGCGCCGGCCGACCGGGAGGGCCTGATCGCGTACGGGCCGCTGCTGTCCGACGACGGCGACACCTGGGTCGGCACGGCGGCGCTGCTCCGCGCCCCGGACCCGGACGCCGCGCGCAGCGTGCTCACCCTGAACCGGTACGCCGACGTCGAGGTCCACAACTGGCGATTCGGCGGGCGCCCGTCCTGACCTGGCTGGCCGCCGCGGCGTGCCGAGCCCCGGGATACCGGCCGGCGCCAGCATTTGGCAAGGTGAGGATCATGGCACCGACCGCTGACTGGATCACCACGCCGATCACCGCGGAACTGCTGCGCGGCGCGCTCGACCTGGAACGCACCGAGCACGGCGTGCTGCCGCACCGGCTGCCGGCCCGGGCCCGCGCGCAGAACGTCGACCCGCAGGTCGCGATGGCCGAGGCCATGCCGTCGGGCGTCAGGTTGGTCTTCCGCACCCGGGCCACCCGGATCGAGTTGGACGTCCTGGCGACGAAGATGGTCTACCAGGGCGCCCCACCCCGCCCCGACGGCCGGTACGACCTGCTGGTCGACGGCCGCTTGTCCGGCCGGGCCACGGTGCGCGGCGGCAGGACGCTGACCATCGACATGACCACCGGCACGGCGAACACCGAGCCCGGTCCGGTCGGCACGATCCGCTTCACGGATCTGCCGGCTTGGGACAAGGATGTGGAGATCTGGCTGCCGCAGCGGGAGATCACCGAGCTGGTGGCGCTGCGGACCGACGCGCCGGTCGAGGCGGTCGGTGGCCGCAGTCGCCGGGTGTGGCTGCACCACGGCAGCTCGATCAGCCACGGCTCCGACGCGGAGAGCCCCACCGAGACGTGGCCGGCGATCGCCGCCGGGCTCGGCGGGGTGGAGCTGATCAACCTGGGGTTCAGCGGCAGCGCCCAGCTGGACCCGTTCACCGCCCGCGCGATGCGGGACACCCCCGCGGACCTGATCAGCGTGAAGATCGGCATCAACCTGGTGAACAGCGACGCGATGCGGTTGCGGGCGTTCACCCCGGCGGTGCACGGCTTCCTCGACACCATCCGGGAGGGGCATCCGGACACGCCGCTGCTGGTGGTGTCGGCCATCCTCTGCCCGATTCAGGAGGACACCCCGGGCCCCGGCGCCGCCGACTTCAGCACCGGAAAGTTGCAGTTCAAGGCCACCGGTGACCCGGCCGAGCGGGCGGCCGGGAAGCTGACGCTGACCGTCATCCGGGCGGAGCTGGCGCGGATCGTCGCGGCGCGGGCGGCCGACGACCCGCACCTGCACTACCTGGACGGGCGGGAACTCTACGGCGAGGCGGACTTCGCCGAGCTGCCGCTGCCCGACCAGCTCCACCCGGATCCGGCCGCGGACCGGCGGATCGGCGAGCGGTTCGCCGAGTTCGCCTTCGGCCCCCAGGGGCCCTTCGCGGGGACCGGGAACTCCTGAAGCGCTGACGCCACTGCGACCCGAGCCCCGTTGCTCACGTCGCGGTGTGCCACTCGCGGGCCAGCAGGCTGTAGACGACCAGGTCGCGCCGCTCCTCGGGAAAGGCCGCGTATTCGCGCAGGATGCCCTCCTGGGTGAACCCGAGGCGCTCGGCCACACTCCGGCTGCGGGTGTTGTCGGCGGTGGTCTGCAGGCCGACCCGTGCCAGGCCCAGCGGCCCGAAGGCGTGGTCGAGCAGGGCAGTGAGGGTCCGGGTGACCAGCCCGCGTCCCTCGAAACCGGCGTCGAGCCAGTAGCCCACCTCCGCCGACCGCGCCGGGGCGTCGATCACCAGGTTGGCCCAGCCGACCAGGCGCCAGCCGCCCTCCACCTTCACCGCGATGGACAGCGGCAACTCCGATCCGTCGAGCCACGCCCGGCCGGCCCGTTCGAGGTTCGCGCGCACCCCGTCGCGCGTCGGCGGCTCCTGGAAGGCGTCCGGGAACCAGCGGGCCAGCCGCTGGTAGTTGGCCTGCACCAGGGCGAAGTGTGCGTCGGCGAGCGCGGCCGTGCGCGGGATCAGGGCGACGTCGTCGCCGAGGGGCCAGGTGAACAGGGCGGCGGTTACGGTCGACACAATTGCTCCCCCGATCGGCGGCCGTGCCCGAAATCCTAGTTCGACTTTCACCCCCGTCCGGCTGCTGTCATGGCGTGGCCCTCGGCCCGGCCGGCCAACGGCTCATACCGTCTGATCCATTGGCTTTCGGCGGCCACGAGCCGACGGACGTATCCGGCGCCACAGCAGGAACGCGGCGCCGAGGACCACGACGGCGATGACCGCGTTCACGACCCTCGGCCACGGGCCGCGCTGCGGCCGCCCGGCGTCCCGGACCGTCAGGTCGGGCAGCAGACCGGTGGCGACGTGCAGATCGAACAGCTGGCAGCTCTGGGTGCCGAGCTCGCAGGTGCGACCGGTGTCGAAGCGGGCCAGGGTGCGACGGCCTCCGGCGCCGAGTTGCACCTCGGCCAGCGACGCCTGGCCTGCGTCGTTGACGGTCGCGACGACCACGCTGCCCGGCGAGCGCCACCCGAGCAGTTGCACCACGTCCGGAACCGGCGCGGGCGCCGTGCCGCCACCCGGGAAGGGCATGAACTGGACGTCCCCGGCCTTCCACAGGAACGTGCCGTGGCCGGTGTCGCCGCCGGAGCTGCCGTTGAACGGCCCGTCCGACAGCCAGGGCACGGTGGCGAGGAAGGCGCCGTCGGGCGACCAGCCGACCTCGGCCGCGAGTTCCCGTCCGCGCGGGACGGGGACGCTGCCGTACTCCCGGCCGTCGAGGTCGACGAGGTGGGCCGTCTGACCGACCTGCACGGCGAGGCGGCGACTGTCCGGCGCGAACGCCGCCGTCCACGCCGGTTTGATCGCCGGCAGTTCGCTGCTGCGCCCGGTCGACAGGTCGAGCAGCCGCAGCGTGCCGGTGCGGGCCACCTCCGCCTCGACGAAGTTGACGCTGCCGAACTCGCCGGAGCGGGTCAGCGGCGCCGCGCTGTAGGCGACGTGTCGGCCGTCGGGGGACCAGGCGAGCAGCCGTACGCCGACCGGTTCGCCGAGCGGGATGGACCGGCGCTTGCCGGTGGTCAGGTCGACGAGGGTCAGGTCGGCGGTCGCGCCGCGGTCGTCGCCGAGCAGCACCCGGGTGCCGTCCGGCGCGAGCAGCGCCGACGGCCGGTTGCGTTCCTCCATGGCGTCCACCCGCCGGTACGTGTCCCCGTCCGCCCCGACGACCAGTGACTGGAACATGTTGAACGCCTCGCCGTTGCCGTAGCCGTAGAGCGCGATGGCGCGGCCCGGCGGCGCCGACGTGACGGTGCTGGTGAACATCGAGTACCCGGCGAAGTGGTCCGGCAGGCTCGGCTTCGCGGCCGGGGCGGCCGGCTGGACGGGGATCCGGACGCCGGGCAGGACCAGGGCAGCCATCACGAGCACCACGACCGACCAGGCGGCGGCCACGCCGATCCGGTGGCGCCGCACGGAGCGGCGGCCCCGGGCGAGCACGGTGTCGAGGTAGCCGCAAGGCAGCGGCGGCGGGTCGTCGGGCAGGGTGGCGAACAGGTCTCTCATGGGGTGTCCGACCCTCCCGGCACGTAGTTGGGCAGCAGGCGGCGCAGCGCCGCGATGGCGTACGAGGTCTGGCTCTTGACCGTTCCGGTCGAGCAGCCGAGCGCCGCTGCGGTCTGCGCGACGTCGAGGTCTTCCCAGTAGCGCAGGACCAGCACGGCGCGCTGTCCGCGGGACAGCCTGGTGAGGGCGGTCAGCAGGTCGATGCGGTGTTCGGCGCCGGCCAGCGGGGTCGTGGGCGGTGCGGCCAGCTCGGCCACCGGCCGGACCCGCCGGGTCCAGGAGCGCTCCCGCTCGGCGAGGTAGGCGTGGACGAGCATCGCCCGGACGTAGGCGTCGAGCGAGTCCGCTGCCGCTGCCTTGCGCCAGTGCCGGTACAGCGCCACGAGGCACTCCTGCACCAGGTCGTCGGCGGCCGACCACTGCCCGCACAGCCGGTACGCCAGCCGTCGCAGCCACGGCATGCGCGCCTGCACGTACTCGACGTACTCTCGTTCACTTCGCAATCCGGCCTCCCACCCAGATTAGGAGTGGGCCGAGGCCCGTTTCGGTTGTGGCAGCTGATCGAAGTTTCGCCGGACCTTTCCGGCCGGGCCTGTCACGATCGGCGTCCGACCGGACATGAGGTGAACGTGAGCTCCGGGACTGAGCACGAGGAACACTTCCGCCGCGTCTACGCCGCCGACTTCGCGCCGCTGCTGGCGTACGCCGTGCGACGGGTCGAGCACCCGGAGGACGCGGCCGACGTCGTCGCGGAGACCTTCCTGGTGGCCTGGCGGCGCAGGCGGGAGATACCACCCGACGGCGAGGCGCGGCTCTGGCTGTACGGGGTGGCCCGGCGCGTGCTGGCCAACCACCATCGCAGCGGTGTCCGCCGGCAGCGGCTGGGTGAGCGGCTGCGGCAACGGATCGCGGCGGCCGTCGGCGCCGACCCGGGCAGTCAGGTCCCCGAACGGCTTGCCGTGCACGCCGCGCTGGCCCGGCTGAATCCGCTCGACCGGGAGGTGCTGATGCTCACCGTCTGGGAGGGCCTGGCGCCGCGCGAGGCGGCCATGGTCCTTCAGGTGAGCTCCGCTGTGGTCCGTACCCGCCTGTCGCGGGCGCGGGCCAGGTTGCGTGATCTCGTCGGTGACGATCTCGGCCCACCGGGACATGTACTCGACGTCCTGACCGTGTCAGCCCCGAAGGAGGGCAGATGACCGAGGAGCACCTCGACCGGATGGTTCGAGACGCCGATCCCTACCGGCCCGATGTCATCGGGCACCTCGACGGGGCGAAGCAGGCCCTCTTGGAGGAGATCATGTCCGTACCGACGTCCGATCGGGTCGTCGAACCAGCGCCGCCGCTCCCCCGGCCGCGCCACGGCGTCATTCGCCGCCTCGCCGTCGGGTTGACCGCGGCTGCGGTCCTCACCGGCGTCATTGCCGTCTCCACCGAGCTGCCCGAGCGGCCCGACGACCACCAGGCAGGTTCTGCGGGTACGCCGGGGGCGGGCACCGCCGTCGTCTACTCGCCGGTGGCGATGAAAGCCGCCGAGGAGAACCCGCGGCTGCTCATCGACCAGCCCGGGTGGCGGGTGACCACCGTCTACGGGTTCGCCGCGCAGCAGGGGACGATCGGGTTCCGCAACGGCGCGCGGCAGGTGGAGATGAACTGGTACCCGGCCGGCCAGTACGACGGCTACCACGCCGACCGACTCCACGTCAGCACGCCGGAGGCGGTGACGGTGGACGGTTGGGCGGGTGACCTGTTCCGCTACAACGACCACGACTTCGCGGTCATGCTCCGCCCCCGCGACGGCGTCTTCGTCGAGCTCCGGACCGGCAGCGCCTGGTCCCGCAAGGACTTCGACGAGGTTCTCACGCACATCGTGCGCGTTGACGTGCGCACCTGGCTGGCCGCGCTCCCGCCGGAGATCGTCACGCCAGCACGGGTGGACGACCAGGCGGCCAAGGTGCTGGCCGATGTGCCGCTGCCGCCGAACTTCGATGTCGCCGCACTGCGGGACGTCGGCACCAACGACGCCTACCAGTTCGGCGCCCAGGTGACCGGCCGGGTGGGCTGCGCCTGGATCACCGAGTGGCTGCGCGCGAAGCGCGCCGGCGACGACGCGGCACTGCGGCGGGCCGCCGACGCGTTGCGCAGCAGCCACAAGTGGCGGGTGCTGCACCAGATGAAGAGCGAAGGTGCCTGGCCGGAGGTGTTCTGGAAGACGGCCGACGAGGTGGCCGCCGGGCAGCCGTCAGCCGACTACGCCGAGGCGCTGGGCTGCGCCTGACCGTCGCACCCGCGGCACCGGCCGGGGCCGCGCCGG
>NZ_JBSGJR010000248.1:0-9437 GCF_053605645.1 Micromonospora sp. NPDC003776 | reverse complement strand
CGCTGATCGGCCCCGGCGCGGTCCGTGGCCCGACCACTGTCCGCAGCGACGCCACCGCCGGCATCGTGGCGGCGATGCGGGCGACCGGGGTACGCCGCCTGGTCGTGGTCACCGCCGCCGGGCACACCACCGAGGGCGACGGGCCGCTGGTCCGGTTCCTGCTCAAGCCGCTGCTGTCCACCCTGCTGCGCCACTCGTTCGCCGACATGCGCCGGACCGAGGAGCTCGTCCGAGGCAGCGGGCTCGACTGGACGCTGGTGCGCCCGCCCCGGCTCACCGACGGGCCGCACACCGGCACGTACCGCACCGCGGTCGACCGCAATGTACGCGGTGGGCTGCGGCTGTCCCGCGCCGACCTGGCCGACTTCCTGCTGGGTTGTGTGGACTCGGCGCCGGGACGGGTGGTCGCGGTGGCGTAATGAGCCGCGCGGGCCCGCCTGCCGATCGAAGATGTGAAGTGCCCCGAGCCCACCCTCGCCGTCGTGGATCTGCACGTGGTGATCTTCGGTGCGTCGTGCGCCGTTACCTGTGCCCGGGTGCGGGGCTGCCTAATGCTGTCGGGGAGTCGAACCCCCGCGCTGCCCATCGCGCGCCAGGAAGGTTGGCCGGGTTACAGCCGGCCGTGGTGTGCACGCCTCCGCGACGGCTACCTGCTCCACATCGCTCAGTCCAGCAGGTCGGCCTCCCAGTTCGTCCGCTGTATCAGCACGTCCAGTTCCCGCAGCTCCCGCGCGAGCCCGTCGGCGCAGGCCCGCAGGTCCGCCACCGGCAGGGCGGCGAGCATCCGCAGCTCCGACCGGAGCTGGCGCAGTGCCGGGCCGCGACCACCGCCGGCAGCCGCGTCGGCGGCGGCGCTGATCGCCGCGTGCCGCATCCGGAGTACGTCCCGCCGAGCGAGCGCGTCGGTGAGGGTACCGATCGTCTCCACCCGCACGGCGGCGTTCGTGCGGTTGATCCTGCAGATCAGCGTTTCGAGCCTGTCCAGCACGTCGTCGAGTTCGGTGAGCAACTGCTGGGCGTCCTCGGCCGGGGCCTCGCCTTCCTGGTAGCGGGCACTGGCCACGATCCGCGTCCGCAACTGCTCGATCCGTCGCACCGCGTCGGCGCGATCCGCCAACGCCTCCCCCAGCTTCATGTCCGGTCCTCCCCCGTGGTCGAGCCGCGCCGAGGATAAGGCGGTGGTCGTCGGGATGTCACCCGGATTGTCCGGCGGCCAGGCGCGTAGCGGGCGCCGAGGTCGACCGCAGCGGCCCGCGCCTCGTAGGGCCGGCTCACGGAGGTCCCTTCCGTCACCGCATCGGTGGCCGCCAGCACATCGGACCCGCCCGACCGGCGTCAGCCGACGCTCAGCTCGGTCCAGGTGTCGCCGTCGTCGTCGCTGCGGAACAGCCGCCCGCTCGGTACACCGCCCAGGCCCGCGCCCTGCGTACTGGTCAACCAGAGCACCCCGGCGCCGACCGGGGCGAGGTCGGCGACGACCTCGGTGGTGGGCACGGGGGCCAGGGTCGGGTCCCAGGGCTCGGCCCGCAGGTGCTCGGCGCGCAGCGGCACGGTGCGGTGCCGCCACGGTCCGGCCAGGTCGTCGGCGTCCCAGAGCTCGTGCCCGGCGGCCGCCCAGAACCGCCCGTCCGGGCCGGCCACGCCGATGTCCAGCCCGCTGGGAGTCATCGGCAGCCGGTACGGCCCGGCCCAGGATCCGCCGACGTCGAGGTAGGCGTAGGTGCCGGCCCAGGGTGCGGGGGCCTGGTTGTGCCGTTCGGCGCGCAGGAGCAGCAGGGCCGGGCAGCCCGGCTGGACCACGGGAATCAGCCAGGTCGTGGCGTGGGCGGGCACCGCGGGTGGCGCGGGTAGCGGGGTACGGGTCCAGGTCTCGCCGCCGTCGCGGGTGGTCCACAGGATGTCGGCGCGCCGGCGGTCGATGGTGACGAGCAGGCCGTCGAGGTCCGTGGTGAAGGCCGCCTGGAGGATGGGAAGCCCGTCGGGGCCCGCGGTCGGCGTCCAGGTCGCGCCGCTGTCATCGGTGCCGGCCAGCCGCCAGGGTTCGTCGTAGCGCGGCGGTCGGGACGGCAGCCGAAGCCGGTGCGGGGCGAGGAAGTGGCACGTCCCCGTGAATCCGTGCGGATTCAGCGGCGGGCTCAGCGTCCAGGTGACGCCGCCGTCGTCCGTACCGGCGGCCAGCGCGACCGGGCCGTCCGCGTCGACGGGGCGGCCGTTGACCTCGGTGTGCGGTGGCCACAGCCCGAGGATCACGGCCGCCCGATCGGCGTCGAAGGCGGTGAGGGGGCCGGGCTGCTGTCCGCGCCAGGACAGGCGCGGATGCCACGTCGTGCCGCCGTCATCGGTGTGCATCAGCACGTGGTCGATCGGTCCACCGAGACACGCCCAGCCGGCGGTGGGCGAGGCGAACGCGGTGCGCCCCACCTCCAGCCGTGACCTCGTGGGCGCGGCCGCCGGCGCGGTCAGCCGCACCGGGCGGCCGGTCGTCGGCTCCGGCCGCCACCGGCCTGGTACCTCCACCGCTGCACCTTCCGCCGGTCGTCGAGAGCCCCGGGCGGCCCGTGGACCGACCGGGAACCTTCGC
Source organism: Micromonospora sp. NPDC003776 (assembly GCF_053605645.1). Taxonomy (NCBI): domain Bacteria; kingdom Bacillati; phylum Actinomycetota; class Actinomycetes; order Micromonosporales; family Micromonosporaceae; genus Micromonospora; species Micromonospora sp. NPDC003776. The sequence goes on along the minus strand of NZ_JBSGJR010000248.1, from coordinate 6,856 downwards.
AGGGTAAGCCACACCTGCGACTGTCGGCCGCGTCGGCTGGCGGTACGGCTGGTCTTCCCGGCCGCCAGGTAGGGATCGGCGCGAGCCGGGGTCAGGCGGCGTAGCGGGCCGCGACGTCCACCACCCGGCGCGCCGCCGCGACCATGGCCCGGTCCGCGAAGCGGCCGTCCGGCAGCACCACCGTGCCGGAGTCTCGCGTCTGCGCCTCGCTGACCGCGGCGAGCAGCTCCCGGGCCGCCGCCACCTCCCGGTCGGCCGGGCGGAACGCCTCGACGATCACCGGGAGCTGGCGCGGGTGGATGGCCGTCCGGCCGAGGAAGCCGAGCCGCCGCCCGGCCGCGCAGGAGGCGGCCAGCCCGTCCAGGTCGGCGACGTTCGCGTACACCGACATGGCCGGCGGGGGCAGGCCGGCCGCGCGGGCCGCCACCACGATGCGGCCGCGGGCCCAGAGCAGGCCCTCGTCGGCAGCGACCCCCAGGTCGGAGCGGAGGTCCGCCTCGCCGAGCCCCAGCGACGCGACCGCCGGGTGCGCGCCGGCGATCGGGTACGCGGACTCCAGCCCCACCGCCGACTCGATCAGCGGGTGCAGCGGGGTGTCCACCCGGGCGGCGACCGCGGCGACGTCGGCGGCGGACTCCACCTTGGGCAGTCGCAGCCCGGCGAGGCCGGGTGTCCCGGCGACGGCGGTCAGGTCGGCGTCGACGTCCGGGCCGGTCAGCTCGTTCACCCGGACCTGCACCGGCACCGGTTGCGGGTCGGCGAGGAACTCGGCGACGGCGTCCCGGGCGTACGCCTTGCGCCCGGCGACCACGGCGTCCTCCAGGTCGAGGATCACCGAGTCGGCGCCCGAGGCGATCGCCTTGGCGAACCGGTCGGGCCGGTCGCCGGGCACGTAGAGCCAGGTCAGCAGCATCAGATCGCGCCCCGCTCGCGCAGCGCGGCCAACTCCTCGTCGGTCAGCCCCAGCGCCCGGTAGACCGCGTCGGTGTCCTGGCCGTGCCGGCGGCCGGCGTGCCGGATCTCTCCCGGGCTGGCGGACATCCGGAACGGGACGTTCTGCATCCGGACCTCGCCCAGCTCCTCGTCGGGCACGGTGACCACGGTGCCGAGCGCGGCGTACTGCGGATCGGCGAGGATGTCGCGCACGTCGTAGACCGGGGCGACGGCGGCCTGGGCCGCCTCGAACGCGGCGACCACCTCGTCCCGGCCGCGCTGGGCCACCCAGGCGCCGACCGCCTTGTCGAGTTCGTCGGCGTGCGCGGCCCGCCCGCTGCCGGTGGCGAACCACGGCTCGTCGACCAGTTCGGGACGGCCGACCAGGCGCATCACCCGCTCGGCGATGCTCTGCGCGCTGGTCGACACCGCGACCCACCGCCCGTCCGCACAACGGTAGGTGTTGCGGGGGGCGTTGTTGTTGGACCGGTTGCCCAGCCGGGGCTGCACGTAGCCGAGCTGGTCGTACCAGGTGATCTGCGGGCCGAGCATCGCCATGATGGGTTCGATGATGGCCAGGTCGACCACCTGGCCACGGCCGGTCAGGTCCCGGCCGCGCAGGGCCAGCATGACCGCGTACGCGGCGGCCAGCGCGGTCACCGAGTCGGCCAGGCCGAACGGGGGCAGGGTCGGCGGCCCGTCGGGTTCCCCGGTGGCGGCGGCGAAGCCGCTCATCGCCTCGGCGAGGGTGCCGAACCCGGGCCGGGGCGCGTACGGGCCGACCTGGCCGAAGCCGCTGATCCGGGCGATGACCAGCCGCGGGTTGACCTCGTGCAGCTCGTCCGGGCCCAGGCCCCAGCGTTCCAGCGTGCCGGGGCGGAAGTTCTCCACCAGCACGTCGGCGTCGGCGAGCAGCCGGCGCAGCAGCGCCGCGCCCTCCGGGTCGGAGAGGTTGCAGGTGACCGTCCGCTTGTTGCGGCCGAGCACCTTCCACCACAGGCCGACGCCCTCCTTGGCCGGGCCGTGGCCGCGGGACGGGTCGGGCTTGGCCGGGTGCTCCACCTTGATCACGTCGGCGCCGAAGTCACCGAGGAACGCGGCGGCGAGCGGGCCGGCGAAGAGGGTCGCCAGGTCGATGACCTTGATCCCGTGCAGTGGTGCGCTCATCGCGTCTCCCCCGGCAGGTCGGCGGCGCAGCGGAAGCCGATGGAGGTGGAGCGGGTGAGGCCGGCGCCGGTGAGCAGCAGCTTCACCGATACGTCGGCGGGTTGCGGGCCGCCGTCGAGGTACCAGTCGGAGCCCTCCGCCCGGTACGCGCAGCCGCCCTTGAGGATGACGAACCGGGTCCGCCCGTCGGTGTGTTCACTTTCGGTCAGGTTCCACACCAGGGGTTCCCGCCGGACGAGCAGCCCCGCCTCGGCGGCCACCTGCCACTCGTCCTCCGTCGGCAGCCGCATTCCCGCCCAGTCCGCGTACGCGCGGGCGTCGGCGAGGTCCACCCCGGTGACCGGGGCGTCCGCGGGGCCCTGGCCGGCGGTGAACCGTTCCGGTCGCACCGGCCGGTAGCCGGTGGCGGCGAGGAAGCGGGCGTACTGGCCGTGGGTGACCTCGTGGGTGGCGATGGCGAAGCGGCCGAGCGGGACGGTGCGGTGCAGGGCGCCGGTGTGGTGCAGCCGGGGCGGCAGCGGCTTCCACTCGTCCACGTAGGGCGCCTCGCCGTACAGGCCGGTCTCCCGGACCCGGTGGTGGACGGTCAGCTCGTACCGGCCGGCCTCGACCGTCGCCATGCCCTCGGGCAGGGCGGCCAGCCGCGCCCACGGGGTGCGGGCCCGGACGGCGGCGCGGGCCGGGAAGGAGGGGTCGCCGGTCGGGGCGGGGTGCCGGGCCACCGGGACGTCGGTGGCGACCACGGCGGCGATCGCCCCGGCGGGCAGCGGTCCGCCCACCGCGACCCGGCCGTCCTCGAGTTCGGTGACGGTCAGCTCGGCGCCGGTGACCAGGTCGACGAAGCGCTCCGGGCGGGGGTCGGTGACCAGCCAGGGCCCGTCGTGGTCGGCGCCGCGGTTGACCACCGTCCAGAGCGGCCGGTCCTCGTGCGTCCAGCGGGACGCGTACACCTCGCCGGTGCCGGGGTGGTCGGCGAGCGGGACCCAGTCCTCCGACCGCAGCCACGCGGCGTGGCTGCCCTGCACCCGGCGCATGGCGCGCAGCACGGCCCGGTCCCGCTCGCTCCAGCCAACCCAGACGCCGAAGACGCTCTCCCAGACCAGCACCCCGCAGCCGTTGAGCCAGGCCGAGTGCAGCTCGTCCAGGTGGCTGCGGTGCCAGCGGCGGGTGTGGTGCAGGATGTGCCGGCGTTCGAACCACTTGGCCCGCAGCACGCCGGGGGTGTCCGAGTCGGCGAACCACTGCGCCCAGGACATGGCGTGGTCGGCGATCCGGGCCAGCGGCACCCGGCTCTCTCCCTCCAGGACCAGGCCGGGGCGTACGGCGTCGAGGCCCTTGCGCAGCTCACCGGCGCCCTCCTTGAGGGTGTCCAGGAATACCCCGTCCACGCCCAGGGTGGCTGCCAGCGCGGCGACCTCCTCGGCGTCGGCGCCGGCCTCCCGCCGGGTGCCGGTGTCCCACGGGTTGTAGTCGACGAACACCCGCACCCCGTGGGCCTGGAACGTGCGCACCACCTCGGGCAGCTCGGGCACGTCGCGGTACCAGTCGAACTGGTTGCGCTCGTCCAGCCCGATCACCGGGTAGGCGTGCCACAGCACGATGCCGTCGAAGCCGCCGAAGTCGCGCCGCGCCGCCTCGAGGAACGCCTCGACGGTGAACGCGCCCCGGTCGTGGTCGTAGAGGGTCTCGTCCCAGAGCCAGGCGAGGCAGACGGTGAAGCAGTCCCCGGCGATCTCGTCGTAGTGCGCGCCGGTGTAGCCGAGCCGGGTCCGGGCATCCGCCCGCCACCGGGTCAGCTGCTCCCGCCAGGCGGGCCAGTCCGCCGGATCGTCCGGGGCGGCGAAGATCTTCGCCTCGTCCAGGGTGGTCAGGTCGGCGTGCGCGCCGAGCGGCACGTCGGTCGGCCGGTCGATGGGCCGGGGCACGTACGGGTTGAAGCTCACTCATCCCCTCCGTAGGTGGCGACGGCGAGCGCCTCGACGGCGGCCCGCTCGGGCAGGGCGGTGGAGGCGCCGGGTCGCTGGGCGCAGGCCGCGCCGGCGGCGCACGCCCAGCGCAGCACGGCGGTGGCGGTGGCGGCGCTGAGGCCGCCGCGTTCGGCCAGAGCGACCGCGAGGGCGCCGGTGAACGCGTCGCCGGCGGCGGTGGTGTCCACGGCCTCGATCCTCGGCGCCGGCACCTCGATCCGGGTGCCGTCCCGGTCGGCGTACGCGGCGCCCCGCGCACCGAGGGTGAGCACCACCCGGGGCACCATGGTGACCAGCGTGTCCAGCAGCGCGGTGGGGTCGTCGGTGAACACCCCGGCGACGACGGCGGCCTCGTGCTCGTTGACCACCAGCACGTCGACCAGGTCGAGCAGCTCGGTCGGCAGGGGCCGGGCCGGGGCGGCGTTGAGCACCACCGCCGTGCCGCCGTCCCGGGCGGCCGCGGCAGCCTCGGCGACCGCGGCCAGCGGCACCTCCAGTTGCAGCAGCAGCACGTCGGCGGCGGCGATCGCGGTCCGGTCGGCGTCGTCGAGGCCGGTCAGGGTGGCGTTGGCGCCGGGCGCGACCACGATGCAGTTCTCCGCGGCGTGGTCGACGGCGATCAGCGCGACGCCGGAGGGCCCGTCGACGCTGCGCAGGCCACGCACGTCGATGCCGGCGGCGACCAGGTTGTCGCGCAGTTGGGTGCCGAACTCGTCGGCGCCGACCGCGCCGACGAAGTCGCAGTCCGCGCCGGCCCGGGCGGCGGCGACCGCTTGGTTGGCGCCCTTGCCGCCGGGCACGGTGCGGAAGTCGTCGCCGAGCACCGTCTCGCCCGGCTTGGGCAGCTGCGGTGCGGTGACGACCAGGTCCAGGTTGGCGCTGCCGACCACGACGATGCGGGCGCTCATCGCGCTTCACCGGCGTGGGCCAGGGCGAGGGTACGGTCCGCCAGCTCGTCGAAGCCGATGCCGTCGAAGCCGGCGATGCTGCTGGCCAGGCGGTTGCGCAGCGGGGCGACCCAGCGGCCGGGCAGGCCGTTCGCGCCGGTGAGCGCGCCGGTGACCGCGCCGACCGTGGCGCCGTTGGAGTCGGTGTCCCAGCCGCCGCTCACCACGGCGCAGATGGACCGGTCGAAGTCGCCCCGCCCGTACGCCAGGGCCGCCGCGACCAGGGCGGCGTTGTTGCGCACGTGCACCCAGTGCAGGTGCCCGTGCCGGGCGTAGAGGGTGTCCACGATGCTCTCCCAGTCGTCGCTGCCGGCGCCGAGGGCGCGGGCCTGCCGGATCGCGGCGGTGAACCGGCTGCCCGGGGGCAGCACCGACTCGCCCGCGTCGAGCACCTCGTCGACGTTGCCGGCGACGGGCGCCGCGGCGGCGAGGGCGGCCACCCAGATCGCCCCGTACGCCCCGGCCCGGACGTGGCTGACCGCGGCGTCGCGCCAGGCGGCCTCGGCGGCCCGGTCGGGGCGGCCGGGGTTGGTCCAGCCGTACACGTCGGTGCGGATCTGCGCGCCGATCCACTCCCGGAACGGGTTGTGCCGGTGGGCGGTGTCCGGCGGGGTGAGGCCGAGCAGCAGATTGCGGTAGGCGACCCGCTCGGCGGTGAAGACCCGTCCGGCGGGCAGCCAGTCCAGCCAGGCCTGGGCGACGTCGGCGCTGGTGAAGTCGCGGCCGTGGGTCTCCAGGATGCGCAGGGCCAGCAGCGCGAAGTTGAGGTCGTCGTCCTCGGGCATGCCGGCGATGTTCTCGGCCAGGCTGGTCGGGGCGCTGCGCCGGTTCCACGGCCAGCGGGCGGCCACCTCGGCCGGCAGCCCCTGCGCGGTGAACCAGTCGCGCAGCGGCCACCGGCCGGTGGCGGTGAGGATCTCCCGGATCCCGGGACGGGGGATCTTCTCCACCGGCTTGCCCAGCAGGCAGCCGGCGGCCCGGCCGAGCCAGGCGCCGTGCAGCCGGTCCCGCTCGACGGCGGTGGGCAGCTGCCACGCGTCCGGCCAGCTCTTCCGGACGGCCGCCAGGTCGCCCGGCTCGGACTCGCGGTCGGGTACCGGCAGGGCGTCGGCGGCGTCGAGCAGCTCCACGGCGAGGGCCCGCAGCCGCGGGGCGGCCGGCACCGCCGACGCCCCGCTGACCGGGGCGGTGACGTCGCCACCGGCCGCCGTCCACCGGGCGGCGAGGTCGGTGACGTCCCGGCCCTCGTCGGTGCTGGCGGCCAGCTCGTGCGGCAGCAGGTCCTCCGGCTGCACCCAGGTCAGCCGCAGCCCTCGCGCCGGGGCGCCGGCCGGCGGCAGGGTCGAACCGGTCATGTCAGGCCGCCGAAGCGTTCGGCGCGGCGGGCGAAGCGCTCCCGGTCGCGTCGGAAGACCTCGGTGGCCACCTCGGCGAGCACCCGGGCCGGTGCGATCAGGTCGGTGCGGGACGCCGCGGCGACGGTGTCCGACCACTCGGCGGGCACGGCCGCAGCCCCGCCGAGCGCACCGGCGATCGCGCCGGCCATGGTGGCGGTGGAGTCGGCGTCCCGGCCGTAGTTGACCGAGCCGAGGACCGCGGCGCGGTACTCGCCACCGGCCACCACCAGCATGCCCAGCGCCACCGGCAGTTCCTCGATGGCGTGCAGCCGGCTCGGGCGGCGGGCGCCGAGCCCGGGGCTGCGGTACTCCTCCCCCACCGTGTCGTAGGGGGCGACGGCGGCGCGCAGCGCCGGGATGGCAGCCTTCCAGTCGTCGTACCCGCGGGCCTCCTTGACCACCGCGTCGATGGCGGCGCGGGTGCCGTCGCGGGCCAGGTCGAGCG
>NZ_JBSGJR010000247.1:0-9456 GCF_053605645.1 Micromonospora sp. NPDC003776 | reverse complement strand
CGGCCAGTGAGCGGGTCGCCCCGCGGGCGTGCAGCGCGGCGATCGCCGCCACCGCACCCGGGGCGGCCACGGCGAGCGCCCCGGTCAGTGGGATCGCGGACCGGCCCTGCGCCCGGTAGAAGTCCAGGTCACCGCCGTCGGGCCCGTAGCCGCTTCCGTTGATGGTCCACACCGTTCCGTCCGGCTCGCGGACCACGGCGAAGGCGTCGCCGCCGACGCCGCACTGGCCGGGCAGCGCCAGCCAGGACATCGCGGCCATCGCCACGGTGGCGTCGATCGCGGTGCCACCGTCGGCGAGCACGCGATGACCGGCGGCGCTGACCGTCGGGTGGCTGGAGACCGCCATGTGTTCGCCGGCGAGCACCGGGTTACGGGTCGGTGCCGGCCAGTCCTTGTCCGCGCCGCTCATGTCACCGGCTTACGGCGTCGTGGCCCACCGGTCGCGATGTCCTCCGGTGTGACTCCCACGTAGATCTGCCCGTCCTCTTCCCGCACGGGGAACGTCTTGATCGGTTCGGTGGCGGGCGGGCAGACCGGCTCGCCCGTCTCGAGGTCGAAGACGCTGCCGTGGCAGGAGCAGCCGATGCCGTCGTCGACCAGTTTGCCGGAGGACAGCAGGCAGTCCAGGTGCGTGCAGTAGTTCGACGTCGCGTACGCCCTGCCCTCGCAGCGGGCGACGCACAGTTCCAGGGTGTCGGCGTAGAAGCGGCGGACGTAACCGTCAGGCACCTGACCGGAGCGAGCAACCCGGACGTATCGGACGGCGTCCGGCTCCGCTGCCGCGTCTGCGGTGCCGGTGACCTCGGGCGTGCTCATGAGGCCACGTACACGGTCTTGTCGACGGTGTAGAAGTGCATCATCGTCTCCCCTGCCTGTTCCTTGAACGTCTGGGTGCTGGAGTTCTTCAGCCCACCGAAGGGGGCGTTCATCGCCATGCCCGTGGTGGGCTGGTTGACCTTCACCAGGCCGCTGTCGACCCGACGGGCGAAGTCGAGCGCACGGCCCAGGTCGCGGGTGACGATCCCGGCCGACAGACCGTACGCGGTGTCGTTGGCGACGCTGATCGCGTCGTCGAAGGAGCCGACGCGCAGCACGCTCAGGACCGGCCCGAAGATCTCCTCCTGCGCCAGCGGCGACGACCGGTCGACGTCGGTGACCACCGCCGGGCGGACGAAGTTGCCGTGTTCCAGGCCCGGGTCGAGCGGCTCGTCGCCGGCGCGCAGACCGGCGTTGGCGGCCGCCGCGAGGTCGAGGTAGTGCCGGGTCTTGTCCAGTTGGGCGCGGGTCGCGAGGGGGCCCATCTGCACACCGTCACGCAGCCCGTCACCGACCCGGCGGGCGCGGGCGAGCACGGCCACCCGCTCGACCAGCGCATCGTGCGCCGCGTCGTGGACGATCAGCCGGCTGGTGCCGGTGCACGCCTGGCCGCTGAGGCCGAACGCCCCACGGGCCACGATGTCCGCCGCCCGGTCCAGGTCGGCGTCCTCCAGCACGATCACCGGATTCTTGCCGCCCATCTCCAGTTGGCAGCGCTGAGCAGGCCCGACCGCACGGTGGATGGCCGCACCGACGTCGGACGAGCCGGTGAACGTCACCGCACCCACCCGCGGATCCGCGACCAGCGCCGCGCCGGCCTCCCCACCACCCTGCACGAGGGCGAGCGCACCGGCTGGGACGCCCGCCTCGAGCAGCGCCTCCACCAGCCGCTGCCCCATCAGCGGGGTCACCTCGCTCGGCTTGAACACCACCCCGTTGCCCGCCGCGAGGGCCGGGCCGAGCTTGCGGGACGGGATGTTCAGCGGGAAGTTCCACGGCGTGATGGCCACGACGACCCCGACGGGTTCCCGGGAGGTGTAGACGAGGCTGCCGTCGCCCGTGGCGTAGGTGCGGCCAGCGACGCGCAGGGCCTCACCCGCGTAGAAGCGCAGGTTCGACGGGGTTCGGCGGGTCTCGGTGAGCGCCTCGGCGAGCGTCTTGCCTTCCTCACGTACCAGGTCTCGGGCGAGGTCGTCGGCGCGGGCGGCGAGGATGTCCGCGGCCCGGTGCAGGACAGCCGCCCGGGCCTCCGGGCCGTGCTCCGCCCATTCCCGGTAGCCCGCCGCCACCGCCGTGACCGCGTCGTGGGCGTCCTTCGCGTCGGAGTCCGGGAACACCGCGACGACCTCGCGCTCGTCGGCCGGGTTGCGCCGCTCGCGGGTACGCCCGCTGGCCGACCCCACCCACTCGCCGCCGATGAAGTTGCCTTTCACAGTTGCTCCTCCAACGCCGTCAGCTCGGCCAGATCGACGTCCTCGTCGGCGAGGACCCGCGGATCCACGCTGATCCGGCCGGCGATCAACTCCTTGGCGACCAGGACGTCCCCGCCGCGGTCGACGGCGAACGCCGCCCGCACCAGGCCGTCACGCAGGTAGAACGCGGAAAAGTCGAAGTCCGCGACCGAGCCGCGCACGACCAGCTCGTCCCAGACCGGCGCGTGGCCGGTGTACTGCAGGTTGTGGTCGTACTGATCCGACCAGAACCAGTGCGGGTCGGCGTACGACATGGTCCGGCCGATCATGTTGTTGGCGGCGGCGGTCCCCTGCCGGCTCGCGTTGTCGAAGTGTTCGACCCGGATCCGCTCCCCGAACAGCGGATGCCAGTGGTTGGCGACGTCACCGGCGGCGTACACGTTCGGCGCACTCGTGCGGCAGTACTCGTCCACCAGCACGCCGTTGTCGACGGCCAGACCGGACCGCTCGGCCACGGCGGTGTTCGGGGTGATGCCGATACCGACCACCACCAGGTCACCCTCGATGCGGCCGCCGCTGGTGGTCACCACCACGCCGGCAGGTGTCTCGACGACGGATGCGACGGACTCCCCCAGCCGCAACGTGACGCCCTGCCGGCGATGGATCGCCGCGCAGGTGGCCCCGATCTCGCGCCCCAGCACACGCTGCAGCGGCACCTGCAGCGCCTCCACCACGGTGACGTCGGCACCCTTGCCGCGGCTGGTGGCGGCCACCTCCGCGCCGACGAACCCGGCCCCGATGACGATCACGTGGACGCCCGGACGAAGCTGGGCGCGCAGCCGCTCGGCGTCGCGCCGGGTGCGCAGGTAGTGGATCCGCTCACCGGTGACACCCGGCAGCCGGCGTGGGCTGCCGCCGGTCGCGAGCAGGACCATGTCCGCGGCGACCTCCGTGCCGTCGGCCAACTCCACCCGCCCGCGCTCAGGCCGGACCTGGACGGCCGGTTGGCCGAGCCGCAGGTGCACGTCGTTCGCCGCGCACCACTGATCCGACAGCAGAGCCAGGCCGCAGTCGTCGTCGCCGGCGAGGTACTCCTTCGACAGCGGCGGCCGCTGGTACGGCGCTTCCGGTTCCGCGCCCAGCAGCTCGATCCGGCCGTCGAAACCGCGCCGGCGCAACGCACGGGCGGCGACGGCGGCGGCCTGACCGGCCCCGACGGTGACAATTGTCCTGGTCATCGGCGTCTCACCCGGCTGCGGTGGTCGTGTACGAGGCGGCGTCAGCGCCCTCGGGGCGGGGGCGCCGGCTGACGTAGATCTTGTCGTCGGCCACCCGCACGTCGTACGTCGGCTGGCACTCGACCTGGTCCGCCGCCTGCCCCGTGGCGGGGTCGAAGGACCACTGGTGGCCGGGGCAGATGATCCGCCCGTGCAGCACCGTGCCCTTGCTCAGCGAGCGCTGCTTGTGAACGCAGACGTCGTGCAAGGCGAAGACCCGGCCGCCGACGAGGAACAGCGCGATCGGTGTGCCGTCGACGAGCACCTGCTTCTTCTTGCGGCGCGCGAGCTCCGGCAGCTCGGCGACGAGCACCCATTCGACGGGGTTAGGCTCGCTCACTCCCGACTCCCTCCATGACTGAAGCGGCTGCTGAACTCTGGCCGCAGATGCCGGAAGGGTGGGCCAACGCGTGGACCCACCCGTCCGACTGCGCCGATCAGGCGCTGACCAGGTCCGGCGCCACGTAGGTGTCGTAGAGCGCCTTGGTGTAGGAGAAGCGCATCTCCGCACCCCAGCGGACGAACTGCAACGACCGCTGCTGAAGTTCGGGCGTGTTCGCGTGGTCCAGCACGATCTGGTAGCCACGCTCGCCGTGCACCTCATCGGAGGTGATGTGCAGGTCGAAGAACTCGATCTCGTCCTCGGTGAAGCCGTACACCTCGCGCAGCGGAACGATCTGCTTCTTGTAGATGCTCGGCACCTGCGACTCCAGGCCCACGACCAGCGCCGCGGTCGCCACCGCGAAGTGCTCGCGGATAGCGGTCGCGTAGCACCACGCCTGAAGGCCGCGGGTCACCGCGTTCATGTTGTTCGGGTCCTCGATCCGCTCCCGGGTCGTCCCGCACGCCTCGGCGAAGCGGATCAGCAGGTCCGTGTGGCGGATGTCGGCCAGTTCCTCCTCGTACATGTTCTGCAGGAGGAAGTCCTTGGCGTCGGTGCAGGTGTCGGGGGTGTTGGCGTAGACGTAGCTCAGGTAGTCGGCGAACGGGCCCACGTAGTGGTAGTGGTTCTCCGCCCAGCGCGCGAAATGGTGCCGCTGCAGCTTGCCATCGGCCCAAGCCTGGCTGAACGACGCGTTCTTGGCCTCCCTGCCCTTGATCGCGTCCTCGAGGGCAGCACGGAAATTGTCGCGGGAGAGCAGCTCGGTCATCTGGTCGCCTCTCTCTGTGGTGCGTCGGTACGATCCCGGCAGCCCGGCGCAGCGCCACGGGAGTCTCTGGGATGTCACCAACGCTAAGGAGACCGACGACCAGCACCCCACGGTCAAGATGCACATCATTCGCCGCATCCTTCTGTGCAGACCGCCCACAGCGCCGACAGTGGCCGATTTGCCATCGTGGGTCGGTGCCCACGATCAGCAGCACGCATCCACGCCGATTCCGCTGGACGGCGACAAAAGCGCCACAAACCATCGGCCGACAGCGTCGATGGCGGGAGGCGATGGCCGTCGTACTGGCGGTCAACAGCGGCGCCACCGACGCCATCGGATTCCTGGCCCTAGGCGGAGCCTTCACCAGCGTCATGACCGGAAACATGGTCCTGCTCGGAGTCGCCGTGGCCGGGACCGACGGTGCGCTGGCCCTGCACACCGGGGCGGCGATCCTCTGCTTCATCCTCGGCTGCTCCCTCGGCACACGCATCGCCGGCACCCCAAAACCCGACGACCCGGTCTGGCCGCCGGCGGTGACCCGAGCACTCGCCGTCGAAGGCGTGGTGCTCATCGGGTACGCGGTGGGCTGGTGGTGGAGCGGCGCCCACCCAACGGGACAACTGCAACTGTCGTTGCTCGTTCTCAATGCGCTCGCGCTCGGCATCCAGAGCAGCACCGTCCAACGCTTCGGCGTGGCGGGCCTGTCCACCACCTACCTCACCGGGACGCTCACTACCCTGATCGCACGACTCACCTCCGGGCACCGACTACGCGACGTCACGCCGAGCGCCCTCACCCTCCTCGGGCTGATCACCGGCGCAGCGCTCGGCGCGTTGCTCGCCACACAGGCACCCGTGTGGGCACCGCTGGTGCAACTGGGCAGCCTCGGCATCGTGCTGGCTGCCGCCGCCACGTCGATAAAGCCGGCACCCGACCGCGACCTCATTCGTCGGTGACTTCCCGTCCCGTTCGCCGACTGCGGGTAGGCCGGGTCCGCCGGGCTGCCGGCCGGGGTCAGGGTCCGGGTCGTCTGGTCGCCCACGGAGCAGACGGTCGAGCAGCGACTGTACGGCACCTGCCCGCCACCGTTCCGCTCAAAGCGGGCGTCGTTTGGAGCGGCGACCAATGGCCGAAGGTGGCCGGCGGCGAGCTGGACTCGCCGCCGCCAAGCCGTCATCTCAGAGCTTCGGTGTCGCCACCGATTCCGCGTAGCCGGCCGCGCACATCATTGCCTCGGCCGCATGTTTCATCGCCTCGGGCGAGAGCCGCTCCATCACGTCCCTGAAAGACACTTCGTAAAACGTGGCGAGGCTGGCCGCGATCCGCAGGATGTTGGCTGCCTCATGGTCGGCTCGGAGCTCACCCCGGTCCAGTGCCTGAACAGCCTCCGGCCAGGCAACTCCGGCGTTCCTGGGGCTCATCTCGTCATACACCTCGATGAACTTGCGAAACTCCGGCTGGTCAAGCCAATACCGGTGCCGCACCAACAGTCGTACCGCGGCCACGTTCGTGTACATCTCCGCGGTGCCGAGATGCAACAGCTCAATCAGCTCGTCCGCGTCCACACCTTCAGGCGTTCTTGTCATCGGCTCCTACCTATTCAAAGGGATTTCGGAGAACTCGGGGATCTCCCCGATACCGGGAATCTCGATGCCGCCGCCTATCGGCATCCCCGAAGCCGAGATCCCCGGGATCTCGCCGACATCGCCGGAGAGCGGGTTGGGGTTGCCCGCTGCCGGCACCCGGAAGCCCGGAGCCACGTAAGCCCACCCGGCAGTAAAGATGCCTTGGCCAGGCACATCCGACCGCTTGCTGCGCGGCCTGCCACGCTCTTGACCGGTGACCGGTTTAGCCGGCGGCCCGGGCCGGCCCGGGGTCCGCCGGCGGTGCGGCGGGCGGGCGGTCGGCGCCGAGACCGGTGAGCACCGCGTATCCGTCGGTGAGCAGCGCCGACTCGGCGTCGTCGACGAAGGCCAGGTCCGCCTCGACGTGCCGGCTGGCGGCCGAGAGCAGCAACCGGACCAAGGGGTCGTCGGCGCGGCGGCGCAGCGCGTCCAGGTTGCGTAACTCCCGCATGAGGTGGCCGCGCTGGTTGCCGAGCACCGTGCGGACGGTCGCCGGCTCACCGGACCGCGCCGCAGCACTGACCTTGAGGAAGAAGTCGTCGCGGAACCCGCCGCTGCGCGGGCTGGGCTCGGCGAGCCAGCGGTCGAGCTCTGCCTGGCCGGCGGGCGTGATCTCGTAGACCACCCGGTCGGGCTTGACCGGTTGGGCCTGTCGTTCGGCGACCACCAGCCCGTCCCGGGAGAGCCGGTCGAGGATCTGGTAGAGGTGCCCGATATTGAGCGGCCCCCACTGGGGGCCGACCGCCGCCTCGAAGGCCCCTTTCAGCTCGTATCCGTAGCTGGGCCCGCGGGCGAGCAGGGCCAGGACGGCGTGCTGGATGGCCATCGTCTTCTCCAATCCGGTTCCGGACAGCATCGCCGGAGGGGTCTTGCATTGTCACAATGTATCGCGCACAGTGTGGACAGCACACGGGGAGGCGCGACATGTTCCACTTCATCTGGGGGCAACTTCGTGGCCGTGCGGGACGGTCGGTGGCGCTGCTGGCCGGCGTGCTGGTGGCCACCACCGGCTTCGTCGTCCTCACCGGCGCCACCACCACCTCCCGGCTCGAGGTGACCGGCACGGTCGAGCGGAACACCCGCGCCGCGTACGACATCCTGGTCCGCCCGAAGGGCACGCGGACGCCGCTGGAGGAGCAGCGCCGGCTGGTTCGCCCCAACTACCTCTCCGGCCTTTTCGGCGGCATCACCGCCGCACAGTACGAGCGGGTGAGGGCGGTTGACGGGGTGACCGTGGCGGCTCCGATCGCGATGCTCGGCTACTCCACCACGGCGATCGAGCTACCGCTCGACCTGACCGACGCGGTCGACCGGTCGCTGGACCGGCAGGTCATCCGGGTCGACCGGACGTTCCTCGCCGAACGCGGGCTCACCCGCGGCCCGGCCCAGCCGCTCTACATCTATGTCACCAAGCACCGGCTGCTCTATCCGCTGCACGACGGGTGGAGCAGCGACGCCGTCCCGTACAACGACGGCCGCAGATACGACTCGCAACTGTGCGGCGATGCCCCGCGGGAGGTGCTCTCGGACGGACGGAGCGGGCCGATCTGCGACCCGCGCTGGTACCAGGGCATCACTCCGGACACCTTCAGTGAGCGGCAGACCTGGACCGCCGAGGCCTTCCGCCTGCTGCCCGACGGACGCTTCGAGACGAACGCCCCGGGCGCAGCCGGTTCGCCGCTCTCGCTGGCGTCGGATCGGCTGGTCGTCAAGCTGGCGCTGACGGTTCCGTTCCTGCTCGCTGCCGTCGACCCGGACGCGGAACAACGACTGGTCGGGCTCTCCGGGGCGGTGGTGGACGGCCGCCCGCTCACCTCCGCCGACACCGTGCAGACCGAATCCCGGTACGGTTCGCGCAGCCACACCCTCCCGGTGCTGGTCAGCGCCCGGCCGTACCTGGACGGGGCGATCCGCACCACCTGGACCCGGGTCACCCCCAGGGGCAGCATCGCCGATGTCGCCCCGGACGCCTTGGCCCGGACGCTGCAGGGCGCCCCTGCCGTGCCGGCCGGTGGCACCGTGCTCGACTCGGTGGACGGGTACCGGGCACAGCTCGCCACCGGCCAGGGCGCCGACAAGTGCTGCTGGGGACAACTCCAGCGGGTCGTCCAGCCCGGCCAGACCGGGTACGACCAGCTGCCGGACGGGACACTGCGCGCCCGCCCCGCCGCCGAGTCCACGGTGTACACCGACGGCCGGATGTCCACGCTGCTGCCTCGCCCCTGGCTGACCGAGGACACCCCGTTCCGCGGGCTGACCGAGCTGCGCCTCGGAACCCGCTCCAAAGATCTACGGCAGTGGCGTTCCGTGGGGGTCTTCGACCCGGAGAAGTTGACCGGGTTCAGCGACCTGGGCAAGGTGCCGCTGGAGACGTACGAGCCGCCGCTGGCCGCCGGCGCCGACGCGCACAGCCGAGGCGCACTGGGTGGCCGTCCGCTGCAGCCGAGCGGCAACCCCGCTGGTTACCTTTCCGCCCCACCCTTGCTGTTGACCAACCTGGCCAGCATGTCCAAGCTTCTCGAGGGTGGTGGCAGCCCGCAGCGCACCGCCCCGATCAGCGCGATCCGGGTCCGGGTCGCCGACGTGCACGGCTACAGCGAGCGCTCCGCCGAACGGGTTCGGCTGATCGCCGAGCGGATCGCCCAGACCACCGGCCTCGACGTCGACATCACCCTGGGCTCCTCCCCCGCGCCGCAGACCGTGGAGCTGCCGGCCGGCGCGTTCGGCCGGCCCGCGCTGCGGCTGACCGAGAACTGGTCCGCACTGGGCGTCGCCTCCACCATCACCCGCGCCGTCGACCGCAAGAGCGCCGCGCTCTTCCTGCTGGTGCTGGTGGTCTGCGTGCTCTTCCTGGGCAACGCGGTCTCGGCCGCGGTCCGGGACCGCCGTCCCGAACTGGCGGTGCTGGCCTGCCTCGGCTGGCCGGCCCGGCGAATCGGGGCGCTCATCCTCGGCGAGGTGGCCGCGCTGGGCCTGGCCTCCGGGCTGCTCGCCGTCGGGGTGGCGTTTCCACTCGGCGCGGCCCTGCACATCGACGTCGACTGGCGACGGGCACTGCTCGCCGTGCCCGTGGCCCTGCTGCTGGCGGTAGCGGGCCAAGGCCGCCCGGCGCAGCACTGTGACCTCCACGTCGTCCACCGTCACGGTGCCCCGGTCGGCCCGCACGATCGCGCCG
>NZ_JBSGJR010000246.1:0-9457 GCF_053605645.1 Micromonospora sp. NPDC003776 | reverse complement strand
CGCGTGGCTACGTGGAGCTGGCCGAGTCGCCGCGCTCGGGGAGGAGCCGGCGGGCGAAGTCGCGGGCCACCGCCCGGCGGAGCCAGGGCCGGACCGGCCGGGCCGGACGTCGGGCGGCGGCTACCAGCGGCCGAGGCGGGTGGCGAGGACGGTGAGGGCGGCGACGCCGGCCGTCGAGGTGCGCAGGACCGTGGGGCCCAGGCGGACGGGGCGGGCGCTGGCCTCGCGGAACGCGGCCAGCTCCGGGTCGGCGATGCCGCCCTCGGGGCCGACGACCAGCACGATCTCCCCGGTCTCCGGCAGCTCGGCGGTGGTGAGTCGCTCGTGCGCCTCCTCGTGGAGCACGAACGCGGCGGCCGCCCCGGCGATCCGGCGCGCGACCGTGGTCGTGGACTCGTCCGGCGTACCGGCCACCACCGGCAGCCACGCCCGGCGGGCCTGCTTGGCCGCCTCCCGGGCGGTGGCCGCCCACTTCTCCCGGGCCCGTCCGCCCCGCTCGCCGCGCCACTGCACCACCGAACGGGACGCCGACCAGGGGACGATCTCGTCCACCCCGACCTCGGTCATCGCCTGCACGGCCAGTTCGCCCCGGTCGCCCTTGGCGATCCCCTGCACCACCACGAGCCGGGGGACGGACGCGTCGACGTACCCCCGAGAGGTGACCCGCAGATCGAGACTGCCCTTGCCGACGGCGTCGACCACCGCGGCGGCCGTGCCGCCCCGCCCGTCGGCGAGCAGCAGCTCCTCGCCGACGCGCAGCCGCTGCACACTGGCCGCGTGGTGCCCCTCCGGGCCGTCCAGCGTCAGCCGGTCGCCGGTGGGCAGCGCCTCGACCAGGAACAGCGGCGCCGACACCTCAGGCGTGCCCGTTGAAGGCGTCGCGCATCCGGGAGAAGAAGCCGCCCTGCTTGGTCAGCTCGGCGACCTCCTCGCCCCGGGTCTTGGCGAAGTCGCGCAGCATCCGCTCCTGGTCGGCGTCGAGCTTGGTCGGGGTACGCACGTCCAGGTGCACGTAGAGGTCACCCCGGCCGGTGCCGCGCAGGTGCGGCACGCCCCGGGCGCGCAGCCGCAGCGTGCTGCCGGGCTGAGTGCCGGCCTTGACGTCGACCGTCTCCTCGCTGTCCAGCGTCTTGATGGTCAGCCGGGTGCCCAGCGCGGCGGCGGTCATCGGCACGGTGACCCGGCAGTGCAGGTCGTCGCCCTTGCGGGAGTAGACGTCGTGCGGTCGCTCGTGGATCTCCACGTAGAGGTCGCCGGCGGTGCCGCCACCCGGACCCACCTCGCCCTGCTGGGCCAGCCGGATCCGCATGCCGTCCTCGACGCCCGCGGGGATCTTGACGGTGAGCGAGCGGCGGGTGCGCACCCGGCCGTCGCCCGCGCAGGTCGGGCAGGGGTGCGGGATGGTGGTGCCGTAGCCCTGGCACACCGTGCACGGCCGGGCGGAGACCACCTGGCCGAGGAAGGTCCGCTGCACCGACTGCACCTCGCCCCGGCCGCCGCACGCCTCGCAGGTGGCGAGGTGGGTGCCGGCCGCCGTGCCCGCGCCGGAACAGGTGGTGCAGAGCACCGCCGTGTCCACGGTGATCGGCGCCTCGACGCCGAAGGCGGTCTCGTTGAGGTCCAGTTCCAGCCGCAGGATCGCGTCGGCGCCCGGCCGGGTACGCGGCCGCGGCCCGCGCGAGCCGCCCGCCGCGCCGCCGAAGAACGCGTCCATGATGTCCTGGAAGCCGACGAACGGGCCGGCGCCGCCCGGGCCGCCCGGACCCGCGCCCCCGCCGCCCGGCGCGAGCGGGTCGCCGCCCAGGTCGACGATCTGCCGTTTCCGGTCGTCCGAGAGGACCTCGTACGCGGCGTTGATGTCCTTGAACTTCTCCTGTGCCTCCGGGTCCGGATTCACGTCCGGGTGGAACTGCCGCGCCAGCTTGCGGTAGGCGCGCTTGATCTCGTCGTCGGAGGCCTCTCGGCTGACGCCGAGAATGCCGTAGTAGTCCCTGGCCACTGCGTTCGGTGTCCTCGTGTTTCGTCTCGCGTTGCGCCGCGCCGGCCGCCGGTCGGCCGTCGGCCCCTCCTGGTCAGTTCTGGGCCAGCAGTTCGCCCACGTAGCGTGCCACGGCCCGCACCGTGGCGATGGTGCCGGGGTAGTCCATCCGGGTCGGCCCCAGCACCCCGAGCCCGCCCACGATCGTGCTGCCCGGGCCGTACCCGGTGCTCACCACCGAGGCGGCGCGCAGGTTGTCGATCTCGTTCTCGTCGCCGATGAGCACCCGGGTGGTGCTCGGCTCGGCCTCGCCGATCAGCTTGAGCAGCACGACCTCCTCCTCGAGCGCCTCGAGGATCGGCCGCAGCGAGCCCTGGAAGTCGAGCAGGCCGCCCCGGGTGAGGTTGGCCGTGCCGGCCAGCGCGATGCGCTCCTCGTGCCGCTCGACCAGCGTCTCGAGCAGCACCGTGGAGAGCGTGGTCATCGCGCCACGCAGGTGTGGCGCGGACTCGTCGACCAGCGCCTCAACCAGCGGCGGGGTGTCCGACAGCCGACTGCCGACGAGCTTCTCGTTGACCAGGCGGCGCAGGTCGGTGACGTCGTCGACGGGGATGGGCCCGGGCAGCTCCACCAGCCGCTGCTCGACCCGGCCGGTGTCGGCGATCATGACCACCATCAGCCGGGTGGTGGAGATCGGCACCAGCTCCAGGTGGCGCACCTTGGAGCGGGCCAGGCTGGGGTACTGCACGACGGCGACCTGGCGGGTGAGCTGGGCGAGCAGCCGGACGGTGCGGTGCACCACGTCGTCCAGGTCGACCGCGCCGACCAGGAAGCGCTCGATGGCCCGGCGCTCGGCCGGGCTGAGCGGCTTGACCCGGGAGAGCCGGTCGACGAACAGCCGGTAGCCGCGGTCGGTGGGCACCCGGCCGGCGCTGGTGTGCGGCTGCCGGATGTAGCCCTCCTCCTCCAGCACCGCCATGTCGTTGCGCACGGTGGCCGGGGAGACGCCCAGTTGATGGCGCTCGACCAGCGCCTTGCTGCCGACCGGCTCCTGCGTGGCGACGTAGTCCTCGACGATCGCGCGCAGCACGGCGAGCTTGCGGTCGTCGAGACCCATCTCCCCCACCTCCTGATGCCGACTGGCACTCGACTGTAGCGAGTGCCAGTCTACGTCGGCGTGCCCGTCGACGCGATGATCAGCGACGGACCCCCGGTGCGGGCCCGCGCACACTCCGCCAGAGCCGTTCAGCCGGACATCGCGGGCGATGTCGCTCTGGTGCGCCCTTGCGCACCGGACCTACCGTGACGTCCATGACTGAACCTCCTCGCCCTCCCGGAGCGGGGGACCCCGGCGCCCAGCCGCCGGAGGCAACCCCGCCGTCGGCCCCGTACGGCTCGTCGTCGGCGGACGAGCCGCCCATCGCACCACTGTCCGGGGCCCCGGGCGGGGGCGGCTATCCCCCGCCCGGTGACTATCCGCCGCCCACCGGCGGCCAGCCGCCGTCGGGCGGCTACCCACCCCCTGGTGGTTACCCCCCGCCCGGCGGCCAGCCGCCACCCGGTGTCGGGTACCCGACCGGCGGCGCGTACGGCGCGCCGACCGGCTACGCGAACAACGAGGACAAGACCTGGGCCCTGGTCGCCCACTTCGGCGGCGCGGCGGCGATGTTCGTCAGCGGCGGGGTGCTGGGTTGGCTCCCTCCGCTGGTGTCGATGCTGGCCAGGGGCAACCAGTCGCCGACCGTGCGCCAGCACGCGGTCGCGGCGCTCAACTTCCAGCTGCTCTGGTCGATCGTCGGCCTGATCGGCTGGATCCTGAGCTGCATCCTGATCGGGTTCCTCGGAGTCGGCGCGGCCGTCATTCTCGGGGTGGTGTTCGGCATCCTCGCAGGCGTGAAGGCCAACGAAGGACAGTTCTACCGCTATCCGGTGAGCGTGAGCTTCATCAAGTGACCCCGGCCCGGCCGGCCTCCGGGCCGGCCGGGTAACGGTCAGGGCAGCAGGCCGCGGACCACCGCGTCAGCCAGCAGGCGGCCGCGCAGCGTGAGCACCGCCCGGCCGGCCGCGTACTCGCCGGCGGCCAGCAGGCCGTCGGCCAGGGCGCGGTCGGCCGCCGCCCGCCCCGCCGGCTCCAGCACGTCAAGGGGCAGGCCGGAGGCGAGCCGCAGCCGCAGCATCACGTCCTCCATGTGCGCCTCGTCCGCGGTGAGCAGCTCCCGGGCCAGGCCGGGCGACTCCCCCGCCGCCAGGCGCTGCGCGTACGCGGTGGGGTGCTTGACGTTCCACCAGCGCACCCCGCCGACGTGGCTGTGTGCCCCGGGGCCCAGACCCCACCAGTCGGCGCCGGTCCAGTAGAGCAGGTTGTGCCGGCACCGGGCCGCCTCCGAGCGGGCCCAGTTGGAGACCTCGTACCAGGAGAAGCCGGCCGCGCCGAGGGCCGCCTCCGCAGCCAGGTAGCGGTCCGCCGCCACGTCGTCCGACGGGTACGGCAGCTCGCCCCGACGCATCCGCGCGGCCAGCCGGGTGCCGTCCTCCACGATCAGGGCGTACGCGCTGACGTGGTCCACGCCCGCCGCGACCACCTGCTCCAGCGAGGCGGCGAAGTCCTCAGCGCTCTCCCCGGGCGTGCCGTAGATCAGGTCCAGGTTCACGTGGTCGAACCCGGCGTCCCGCGCCTCCCGGGCGGCGGCGGTGGCCCGCCCGGCGCTGTGCCGCCGGTCGAGGATCGCCAGCACCCCGGGCGCGGCGGACTGCATGCCCAGCGAGATCCGGGTGTAGCCGGCCGCCCGCAGCGTCTTCAGCGACTCCGGGGTGACCGACTCCGGGTTGGCCTCGGTGGTCACCTCCACGTCGGCGGCCAGCCCCCAGGTGCGGTCGATGCCGTCCAGGATCCGGGCCAGGTCGTCGGCCGGCAGCAGGGTGGGCGTGCCGCCGCCGACGAAGACGGTGTCCACCCGCGGCGGCGGGGCGTCGCCCAGCACCCGCCCGGCCAGCGCCAGCTCGGCCAGCACCGTGTCGGCATACGTCTCCCGGCCGGCCCCGCCGCCCACCTCCGCGGCGGTGTACGTGTTGAAGTCGCAGTAGCCGCAGCGGCTCGCGCAGAACGGCACGTGCACGTACACGCCGAAGCCGCGGGCGCCGACGGCGCGGCGGGCGGCAGCGGGCAGCGATCCGTCGCGCGGGACGGCTTCGCCTTCTGGAAGAGCGCCGGGCATGGCCACTAGTGTGCCCGGCATGACCTCTCCGGACGCTCTCGTGCGGGTCGCCACGGCCCGTGGGGTGACCACCCTCACCCTGGACAGCCCGCACAACCGCAACGCGCTCTCCACCCCGTTGATGACCGAGCTGCTGGCCGGGCTGGCCGCGGCGGTCGCCGACGACGCGGTCCGGGCGATCGTGCTGGACCACACCGGCCCGGTCTTCTGCTCCGGCGCGGACCTGAAGGAGACGGCCGCCGCGTACGCCAGCGGGACGGTGCCCGCCGGCATGCTCGGCGACGTGCTGGTCGCGGTCCGGGAGTGCCCAAAGCCGGTGCTGGCGAAGGTGGCCGGGCCGGCGCGGGCCGGCGGGCTGGGTCTGATCGCGGCGGCCGACCTGGCGGTCTGCGCGGACGAGGCGACGTTCGCCTTCACCGAGGTCCGGATCGGGGTGATCCCGGCGGTGATCTCGGCGACCGTGCTGCCCCGGCTGCACCCGCGGGCCGCCGCCGAGCTGTACCTGACCGGGGACACCTTCGACGGCCGGCGGGCCGCCGAGATCGGCCTGGTCACCACCGCGGTGCCGGCCGACAGGCTGGACGCCGCGGTGGAGGGCTACTGCGCCTCGCTGGTGAAGGGCGCGCCGTCGGCCCTCGCCGGCGCCAAGGAGCTGCTGCGCCGGCCGGCCGCCACCGACCTGCGCGCGGAGATCGCCGAACTGGCCACCCTCTCCACCGGGTACTTCCTCTCCGAGGAGGGCCGGGAGGGCGTCCTCGCGTTCCGCGAGAAGCGGCCCGCGGCCTGGGTGCCTGCCGAAGACTGAGACCACCGGCGCGGGGTGTGGTCGGCCGGTGACGGAGCGGGAGACAGCCGGTCGGCCGACCCGATCCGCCCATCCGGACACGTAGTCTTGCGGCGGTCGGGACAGGAGGTGCGGGTGCGAACCAGGGCGACAATCGTGGCGGCCGGGGTGGCGGTGTGTGTGCTGGCCCTGCTCGGCGTCTGGTTCGTGGCCAAGCAGTTCGGGCGTCCGCTCGGCCTGCCGCTGGCCAGCCGCACCTGCACGGTGCAGGCCGACGGGCGGGTCGTGCTCGGTGCCGACCAGATGGCCAACGCGGCCACCATCGCGGCCATCGGGGTGCAGCGGCAGATGCCCGAGCGGGCCGTGGTGGTGGCGCTGGCCACCGCGTACCAGGAGTCACACCTGCGCAACATCGCGCACGGCGACCGGGACTCGCTGGGGCTGTTCCAGCAGCGCCCGAGCCAGGGGTGGGGCACCCCGCAGGAGATCCGCGACCCGCGCTACGCGGCGAACAAGTTCTACGCCGCGCTGAACAAGGTCAAGGGCTGGCAGAAGATGCGGGTCACCGAGGCCGCCCAGCGGGTACAGCGGTCGGCTTATCCCGAGGCGTACCAGAAGTGGGCGGACGAGGCCACGGTCCTCACCCGGGCGCTGCTCGGGGACGCGACCGGGGCGGTGGCCTGCACGGTCGGGCCGACGCCGACGATGCGCGGTCCGGCCGCCGTGACCGCGCTGGTGCAGAACCTGGCCCTCGACTGGGGCCTGCCCGGTCTCGCCGCGCCGACGGACCTGACCGACTTCACGCTCCCCGCCACCGACAGCCGGATCGGCTGGCGGTACGCCCACTGGCTGGTGTCGCACGCCGACGACCACGGGGTGAAGCGGGTCCGCTTCGGCGGCCTGGAATGGACCGCCGAGCACGGCACCTGGGACAAGGTGAAGAACGCGGACACCCAGACGCAGGTGCGCGCGGAGGTCTTCGCCGCGACCTGACCCGGCCGGGGCTCCGTCAGGCGGGCGCGACGCCGAGGCGCCGGCGGACCTTCTCCCGAAGCGCCTCGGGCAGCTGCGGCACGTCGAGCAGGGCGGGCAGCAGCTCCGGCTCCCGGGTGGTGGCCCGGAACACGTGACCGATGGTGACCCCGTGCGCCGGGCGATCCACCACCTCGACCGGGTCACCGGCGCCGATCTCGCCCTCCCGCAGCACCCGCAGGTACGCCCCGGGCGCGGCCCGCACCGTGAACCGCTTGATCAGGTCGGGCATCCCCCAGTAGCCGGCGAACGTGGTGCACGGGGTGCGCGGCTTGGTCACCTCCAGCAGGACGCTGCCGATCGCCCAGCGCTCACCGATCACCGCCCCGGTGACGTCCACCGCGTACGTGGTGAGGTTCTCGCCGAAGGCGCCCGGCCGCAGCGACCGGCCCAGCTCGGCGGCCCACCAGCCGGCGTCCTCCTCGGCGTACGCGTACACGGCCTGGTCGGGGCCGCCGTGGTGGGCCCGTTCGCCGATGAAGTCGCCGACCAGGCCGGCGAACCGGACCGGCACCGGCCCGTCGGCCGGTCGCTTGTCGATCCCGCTGCGGCCGCTCGGGTCGCCCGCCCACTCCGCCTCGGTCACCACGCCGAGGTTCACCGCCGCCAGCCTGCCCGTCATGGCGGTCAGCCTAGTGCCGGGCCGGGCGGCCGGGGCATCCGGTGATCAACCCTTGACCGCGCCGGCCACCAGGCCGGAGACCATCCGGCGCTGGACCAGCAGGAAGAACACGATGACCGGCAGCGTGAACAGCGTGGAGGCGGCCATCACCGAACCCCAGGCGGTGTCGTCCCGGCCGAAGAAGTAGGTCATCGCCACCGGCAGGGTGTACCGGTGCTGATCGTTGATGAAGGTCAACGCGAAGATCAGCTCGTTCCAGGCGGTGATGAAGGAGAAGATGCTGGTGGCCACCAGCCCGGGGGCGACCAGCGGGAAGAGGATCCGGCGGAACGTCTGGGCCCGGCTGGCCCCGTCGATCGCCGCCGCCTCCTCCAGCTCCTTGGGCACGGCGGCCACGAAGCCGCGCAGCATCCAGACCGCGAACGGCAGGGAGAAGCCGAGGTACGTCAGGATCAGGCTGGGCAGGGTGTTGTAGAGGCCGAGCCGCTGGATCATCAGGAACAGCGGGATGACCAGCGCCTCCAGCGGGATCATCTGCACCACGAGCAGCAGGATCAGGAACGTGGTGCGCAGCCGGAACCGGAACCGTGCCACCGCGGTCGCGGCGAGCAGCGCGACCAGCCCGCTGAGCAGCACGGTGGCCACCGCGACCAGCGCGCTGTTGAGGAAGAAGTCGGCGAAGGTCACGCCCGGGATGAGGTTGCCGGTGAGGATCTCCCGGTAGTGCTCCAGGGTCGGCTTCGCCGGCACCGGGCGGGGCGTGGCGGAGAAGATCTCTCGGTTGGGCTTCAGCGAGGTGGCGACCATCCAGTAGACCGGGAAGGCCGCGAAGAGCGCGACCAGCAGGCCGGCACCGTTGAGGGCGATCTTCTTCACGACTCGTCCTCCTGCCGGAGCACCATGCGGACGTACAGGGCGGTCACGACGAGCAGGATCAGGGTGAGGATGACCGCGATCGCCGAGCCGAGGCCGTACTTGGGCGGGGGCGAGAACGCCTCCGCGTACGAGTAGATCGACAGCATGAAGGTCGAGCGGTCCTGGGTGCCGCCGGCCAGCACGAACTGCTGGGTGAAGACCTTGAAGTCCCAGATGGTGGAGAGCACCACCAGGATGCCGAAGACCGGGCGCAGCATCGGGAAGGTGACCTTCCAGAACACCCGCCAGGGGCCGGCGCCGTCGACCCGGGCGGCCTCCTGGAGCTCGCTCGGCACGCTCTTCAGCCCGGCCAGCACGCTCACCGCGATGAACGGGAACGAGTGCCAGACCACCACCAGGGTGAGGATGGCGAAGAAGAGCAGCGGGTCGTTGAACCAGCCGTAGCCGGTCCAGTCACTACGCCCGAAGAGCGTGGTGGAGAGCCCGTCCGGGAGCTTGTTGAACAGCCAGGTGGCCAGGCCGCTGGTGTCGTCGAAGATCCACTTCCAGACGATGGTGCCGGTCAGCGCCGGGGTGGCCCAGGCCAGCATCACGCAGCTGGCCACGAAGGTGGCCATCTTCCGGCCCAGCCGGTTGAGCAGCAGCCCGACCAGGGTCCCGAGGATCATGGTGAGCGCCACGTTGGCCAGGGCGAAGAGCACGGTGTTGCGCAGCACCGTACGGAAGAACGGGTCGCCGAGGATCTGGGCGTAGTTGGCCAGGCCGACCCACGGCCACTCGCGGTCCCCCCGTAGCTGCCGGACGTTGTTCAGCTTGTAGAAGGACATCATCACGACCTGGCCGAGGGGCCAGAGCAGCAGCACCGCGATGATCGCCAGGCACGGCAGGAGCAACAGGTACGGGAGGCGGTCCACACGGCGGCGCCGCCGCGCGGGGATCTCCCGCGCGGC
>NZ_JBSGJR010000245.1:0-9462 GCF_053605645.1 Micromonospora sp. NPDC003776 | reverse complement strand
GGTCGCGCATGCTCAAGGGCGTCGCCCAGGACCTCGGCGGGCAGCTGGTGGAGTTCGCCACGGCGGTCGAGGAGCTGGTCCTGTCCTTGCTGGCGCGTACGGGGGATCCCGGCCAAGATGAAACCCTCTGCGGTTCCGGGTCGCCCTACCGTGGCCGCATGCTGGTTCTCGTCACCACCGTGATCCTCTACGTTGCCGGTTTCGTCTTCCTCTACGGCGTGATCCGGCTCGGCGTCCGGCACGGCATCGAGGACGCCGAGGCGAACCGCCCGGAGGCGCTGCGCCGGGCGCAGCTCGCCGCCGCCCACGACCAGGAGTTCCACCGGGAGAACGCGTTCCTGTCCAAGAACTGACCAGGGCGGGCGTCCGCGTGCTGGGCGGGGCGGCACGCCGCCGAGCGGAGCCGGGCGGCGGGTGCGAGGATCGCACTCGTGATGGGGACGCTGAAGACCGAGCCCGCCCTTACCCGACCGGACCTGCTGGCGCCACCGGTCGCCGCCGCGCTCGAGCAGTGGCCGGACGAGGCGCCGGTGCACGCCGACGACGTGCTGGTCGCCCCGATCGACGCCGAACTGGCGGACACGGCGGCGTTCTGCGCGGCGTACGAGGTGGGGCTGGAGGAGTCGGCGAACTGCGTGGTGGTCGCCGGCAAGCGGGGCGGCGAGACCCGGTACGCGGCCTGCGTGGTGCTGGCCACCACCCGGGCCGACGTGAACGGGGTGGTCCGCCGGATGCTCGACGTGCGCAAGGCGAGTTTCGCGCCGATGGCCGACGCGGTGGAGCTCACCGGAATGGAGTACGGCGGGATCACCCCGATCGGCCTGCCGGAGGAGTGGCCGATCCTGGTCGACTCGCGGGTGGTCGCCACGCCGCACGTGATCATCGGGTCGGGCGTACGGCACAGCAAGATCGCGTTGCCCGGGCCCGCGCTCGGCGTGCTGCCCGGGGCAACGGTGGTGGAGGACCTGGCCAGGCCGGCCTAGGCCCTCACCCGCATCGATCTTGTTCCACGTGAAACATCACCCGGCGGATTCGCGTTGCTCCACCTCGCGCAGGGCGGCGAGCAGGGTCTGCGGCTCCTGGGCGCCCGTGACGGCGTACTTGCCGGCGAGCACGAAGGTCGGCACGCTGGAGACGCCGAGCTGGTGCGCGGCCGACAGGTCGGCGGCCACCTCGCGTCGACCGAGGTTCGACTCCAGATAGTCCCGGGCCTCGGCCTCGTCCAGGCCGACCTCGGTGGCGAGCGTGACCAGCGCGTCCTTCGACCCCACGTCGATCCCGTCCTGGAAGTGCGCCCGGTAGAGCCGCTCCACCAGTTCGGCGGCGCGGCCGCGCTCGGTGGCGAACCGGACGAGCCGGTGCGCCTCGAAGGTGTTGGCGGCCACCGCCCGGTCGAAGTGCATGTCGATCCCCGCGCCGGCGGCGACCCGGGTGACGTGAGCGGCCATCCCCTCGGCCTGGTCCCGGCCGCCGAACTTCGCGCCCAGCGCCTCGATCAGCGGCTTCGGCTCGGTCACCGGCGTCGGGTCGAGCTGGAACGGCCGGTACCGGACCGTCACCTCGCCGTCGTACGACTCCAGCGCCTGCTCCAGCCGGCGCTTGCCGATCCAGCACCAGGGACACACCACGTCGGCGTAGATCTCGATCTCCATGACCAGCGACAACCCGTCGATCAGGAGATCTGTTCCCGGACCTGGCGCTTCAGTCGGGCCAGGATCGCGGTGCCACCGCGTACCCGCAGCGGGCTGATCGCCTGGGCCAGCCCCATCCGCTGGTAGAGGTCGTCGGGCACGGCCAGCACCTCGTCGGCGCTCGCCCCGGCCAACCCCTCGGCGAGGATGCCGGCGAACGCGCGGGTGGTCGGCGCCTCCGGCGGGCAGTCGAAGACGGTGCTCACCGTCCGGTCCGGGTTGACCTCGGCGCGCAGGAAGAACGCCGTCTGGCACTCGGGGACCTGCTCAAGCTCGGCCCGGTCCACCCCCTCGGGCAGGGGTGGGATCACGTCGGCGAACTCCAGCAGCATCTCCAGCACCACGTCCCGCGGCGCGGCGGCGAACTCGTCGACGATCTCGGCCAGCTTGCTCGGCATCTCGGGCATGACCGCCAGGCTACCGCCGGACGCGTCCGTGCCACCGGGGCTCGGCCTGGCTGTTGAGCGGGGGCCCCTTCTCTACCGGAGGCGTTAAGAAGGGCCCCCGCTTTCACATGTTCGGGGCGGCCTCGCTGATGTCGCTGAGGGCGGAGTTGGGGTCGAGCTGCATGGCCAGGTCGCCCAGGGAGACGATGCCGACGAGCTTCCGCTCGCTGTCGCAGACCAGCACCCGCCGGATGTTGCGTTCGCGCATCAGCGCGGCCGCCTCTCCGGCGGTCGAGTGCTGCTCGATCATCACCACCTCGCGGGTAACAATCGACCCGATCGTGGTGTTCGCCGGGTCGGCCCGCTCGGCGACCGCCCGCACCACGATGTCGCGGTCGGTCAGCATGCCGGCGAGGGTGGCCCCGTCAGTGACCACCACGTCGCCGATGTCCGACTCCTTCATCACCCTGGCCGCCTCGTCCAGCGGAGTCTCCGCCGGCAGGTAGACCACCTGCTTCGTCATCACGTCGCTGACCCGGTACATGAGAGCCTCCGAAGAACGCCTCGGTCGATCCTGGGGCGGTACCCCGTCGCACGTTCGCTACACCCTGTCGTGGCGCGCCGCGGCCAGCTCGTCGCGCAGCCGCTCCACCAGTCCCGCCACCGGCAGCTCGATCCGTTCGCCGGTGGCCCGGTCGCGCAACTCCACGTACCCCTCGGTCAGCCGGCGGCCGACCACGACGGCGCGCGGGACGCCGATCAGCTCGGCGTCGGTGAACTTCACCCCGGCGGACACATTGGTCCGGTCGTCGACCAGCACCCGCAGGCCCGCCTCCGCGAGGCGTCCGCCCAGGTCGAGCGCCGCGTCGAGCTGCGGCCCCTTCCCGGCGGCGATCAGGTGTACGTCGCACGGCGCGACCGCCGTCGGCCAGACCAGCCCCCGGTCGTCGTGGTGCTGTTCGGCGATCGACGCGACCAGTCGGGACACGCCGATGCCGTAGCAGCCCATGGTGGGCCGTACCGGCTTGCCCTGCGGGCCGAGCACGTCGACCGCGAAGGCGTCGGTGTACCGGCGGCCGAGCTGGAAGATGTGCCCCACCTCGATGCCCCGGCGGATGGTCAGCTCACCGTCGCCACAGTCCGGGCAGGGGTCGCCGGCGCGTACCTCGGCCGCCTCGATGGTGCCGTCCGGGGTGAAGTCCCGCCCACAGACCACATTGGTGGCGTGCCGGCCCGGCTCATTGGCGCCGGTCAGCCAGGCGGTGCCGGTGACCACCCGCGGGTCGACCAGGTAGCGGACGCCGTGCTTGGCCAGGATCTGCGGTCCCAGGTAGCCGCGAACCAGCTCCGGATGGGCCGGCCAGTCCTCGAAGACCGCGACCGTCGCCGGGGCCAGCGCCGCCTCGACCCGCTTGAGGTCCACCTCCCGGTCACCGGGCAGGCCGATGACCAGCAGCTCCGCCTGCTCGGCCCGGGGCCGGCGGACGGTCAGCACGACGTTCTTCAGGGTGTCCGCGGCGGTCCAGTAGGTACGCCCGGCGAGCGCGCGGGCGTTCGCCAGGTCCACCAGGGACGCGATCGTCGGCGTCTCGGGGGTGTCGTGCACCTCGGTCGCCGGGTACGCGTCGGGGTCGCCGCCGGCCGGGGCGCGGGTCACCACCGCCTCGGTGTTGGCGGCGTAGTCGCAGGCCGTGCAGCCGACGAAGGTGTCCTCGCCGACCGGGGTGGCGGCCAGGAACTCCTCCGACGCAGAGCCGCCCATCGCCCCGGACGTCGCGTGCACCGCCGTGAAGTCCAGCCCGAGCCGCGTGAAGATCCGCTCGTAGGCCGCCCGGTGCCGGTCGTACGCCGCCTGCAGCCCGGCCTCGTCCAGGTCGAACGAGTACGCATCCTTCATCAGGAACTCGCGCCCGCGCAGCAGGCCCGCCCGGGGCCGGGCCTCGTCCCGGAACTTCGTCTGGATCTGGAACAACGTCACCGGGAAGTCCCGGTAGGAGGTGAAGAGGTCCTTCACCAGCAGCGCGGCCATCTCCTCGTGGGTCGGTGCGAGCAGGTGCGCGGCACCCTTCCGGTCCTCGAAGGTGAAGATGTCGTCCCCGTACTCCGTCCACCGCCCGCTGGTCCGGTACGGCTCCGCCGGCAGCAGCGCCGGGAAGTGCACCTCCTGGTCCCCGATCGCCACCATCTCGGCGCGGACGATCTCGGTGACCCGGTCCAGCACCAGCTTGCCCAGCGGCAGCCAGGTGTAGCCGCCCGGCGCGGCGCGGCGGACGTAGCCGGCGCGGAGCAGGAGCCGATGGCTCGGCACCTCCGCGTCGGCCGGGTCCTCGCGCAGGGTCCGGAGCAGCAGAGTCGACGTACGCAGCAGCATTGCCGCAGCGTACGGCGCGCACCGCCATCGTTCGACCCGGTTTGCGGCGCCTCGCCCGCGCTCTGCCGCGCCTCGCGCGGTTTGCGGCAGGCCGGGGTGTCCGCCGCCTGGGATGCCCCGACCTGCCGCATACCGAGTGGATCATGCGTTCCCGGGGTATCCGAGGGGGGTGGGAGAGACACCTCGGCTGGCATTGGCCGCCACCGTGCTGGACGCGCCGGACGCCCGGGAACTCGCCGCGTTCTATGAACGACTGCTCGGCTGGTCACGCCGGGACGACGAGCCGGACTGGGTCACCCTGGTCGCCCCGGAGGGCCGTGCCGGGCTCTCGTTCCAGACCGAGCCGAACTACGTACGGCCGGTCTGGCCGGCCGGTCCCGGCGAGCCGCAGATGAGGGCCCACCTCGACATCAAGGTGGACGACCTGGATGCCGCGTCGGCCCACGCGGTCGCCGCCGGCGCCACGGTGGCGGAGCACCAACCCCAGGCCGACGTACGGGTGCACCTGGACCCGGCCGGTCACCCGTTCTGCCTGTTCCGCTGACCGGGTGCCGGTGGCAGAAGCTGATGCGGGCAGATGGGCTGACCCCGCGTGAGCTGTTCGAGCGGTTGGTGGCCCTGGGGGCAGTACCGGAGAAGCATCGCCGAAAATCATTGACCCCCATCGGCAACCATGGCGCGGAAGGGTGGCGTCTTGGGTGGCGTCACGCTGATGCACCACCTGACCCCAAGGATCGGCTCGTGTGGACCCTCTCCTGAGTGAGTTCGACTCGTTCGTACGAACCCGTACCCCCGCACTGTTGCGCTCGGCCTACCTGCTGACCGGTGACCAGCACCTGGCCGAGGATCTCGTCCAGTCCGCGCTGGCCCGGACCCACCGCTCGTGGAACCGGCTGCACGAGAGCGGCAACGCCGAGGCGTACACCCGCAAGATCATGTACCACCTGCAGGTGTCCTGGTGGCGACGCCGGAAGGTGGCCGAGTCGATGCCGGGCGACCTGCCCGAGCCGCGCGGAGGCGACTCGGCCCCCGACCACGCCCACCAGACCACGCTCCGGCTCACCCTGCGGGCCGCGCTGGCGAAGCTCTCCGCCAAGCAGCGGGCCGTGCTCGTCCTGCGGTTCTTCGAGGACCGCACCGAAGCCGAGGCCGCCGACCTGCTCGGCGTCACCGTCGGCACCGTCAAGAGCCAGGCCTCCAAGGCCCTGGCCAAGTTGCGCACCGTCGCCCCGGAACTCGCCGAGCTGTACGTCATGGAAGGGAGCGCCCGATGAACGAGGACCGTCTCCGGTTCGACCTGGCTGACCTGGCCGGCGAGGTCACCCCCGTCGACCTCCGGGACCGCGCCCTGCGGACGTCCCGCCGGATCGGCATCCAGCGGGCCGTCACCACCTCGGTCGCCGCCCTCGTGCTGGTCGCCGTCGCCACCGGCACCGCCCTGGCGATCCGGCCGAACGGGCAGGCGAACCTGCCCGCCCCCGCCACCTCGGTCACCAGCAGCGCCCCGCCGGTCGAGGTCACCCCCACCCCCGACCCGTCCGCCAGCGCCTCGGCGAGCACCAGCCACAGCACTCCGCCGGCCAGGCCGGCCGTCCTCGGCGGCACCCGCTACTACCTGGAGCTGACGGACAGCGGGGCCCGGATCCACGTGGTCCAGACCGGGCGGCACGAGGTGAACGTGGTGTCGTTGGGCAAGGACAACTGCATCGCCAACTCGATCACCATCTCGCCGGACGGCAAGCGGCTGGCCTGGGTGCAGGGGGGCACCACCGACGGGATGAACGGCACGCTCGTCACCTCCCGGATTGACGGCACCCGGCGGCGGACGGTCGCCACCGGCATCATCTGCCTCGGACCCCGGCCACTGGTCTGGCAGGGCGGTGACCTGCTGATGGCCAACACGGGCACCCGTTCGGTGCTGATGGACATGGTGGCCGGCAAGCCGCACAACGGCGACCCGGGTCTGGAGACCGACCGATGCTGGTCCGCCGACGGGAAGTGGCTCGCGTCGACCGACTCCGACACCGGCAAGCACTGGGTGACCGGCAAGGGCGAGGTGCGTCAGTACACCTACACGCCGCCGAAGGACGAGGCGGCGAACCACGACGGCTGGCAGCCGCGCAGCGTCTCGGTGGACGGCCGGTACGTGGCCATCGGCTGGAACGGGACCGACCCCTCCCGGGTCGACGGCAGCTTCGCGGTCGTCGACGTCACCACCAGCAAGGTGGTCGACCTGCCCGGCTCCGGCACGGTGCGCAGCATCCTGTTCACCCGTGACGGCAAGGCGATCGTCCAGCGGGACAAGACCCTGACCGTGCTCGACGGCGACCTCCAGCAGCTCGGGACGGTCACCGAGCCGGGCTCCGTGCGCGGTCAGGTGCTGCTGGCGTACGTGCCCTGATCTGCTCTTCCCCAGCCTCGACAGGCCCTCGGCACCTCGGTGCCGGGGGCCTGTTTCGTATCGCTGAAGATCAGTCAAAAAATTTCTCAGCGGGGCGGCAACCCTCCACTCAGAACCTGACGTCTGGGAGTGCGTCAAAGCGATGCACCGCCACCCCCAAGGACAGGAATCATGACCGTCTTCGCCTCCGCCGCCTCCGCCGCCTCCGCCGCCTCCGCCGCCCGCACCGCCCGGCTCCGTACCCTCCGGCGCGCCGTGGCCCTGTCGGCCGCCGCGCTCGCCGCGGTGGGCCTGAGCGCCTGCGGCAGCGACAAGCCCACGCCGGCCGGCGCCCCCGCGACGACCGCCCCGGCCGCCGTCACCAGCGCGGCCCCGGTCAGCAACTCCGACACCCCGGCCGAGGCGCTCGCTGGCACCCGCTACTACCTGGGGACGAGCGGGAAGGAGGCCAGCATCCACGCCGTCCAGGGCGAGACGGACACGGTGACCGCGCGGATCCCGTTCGGCACCGGCTCCTGCACCGAGAACACCGTCACCGTCTCCCCGAACGGCAAGCGGATCGCCTGGGTCCAGAACGGCGACGACAGCGGCACCCTGATGACGTCGGCGATCGACGGCTCTCAGCGGCGGAGCCTGGGGAAGGGGATCAACTGCCTCGGCCCGCGTGCGCTGGTCTGGCAGGGCGGGGACAAGCTGATGGTGAACCGGGGCCAGGTTTCGGTGCTGATGGACATGGTGGCCGGCAAGCCGGTCGTCGGTGACCCGGGCGAGGAGACCAGCCGGTGCTGGTCGGCCGACGGGAAGTGGCTGGCCGCCGTCGACGACCACCGGAAGCCGTACGTGACGGACGGGAAGCAGTCGCACCAGTACACCTTCAACCCGCCCAAGGACGAGGCCGCGAACCACGACGGCTGGCAGGCCCGCAGCGTCTCGATGGACGGCCGGTACGTGGCCATCGGCTGGAACGGCACGGACCCGTCCCGGGTCGACGGCAGCTTCGCCGTCGTCGACACCACCACGAGCAAGGTGGTCGAGCTGTCCGGTGCGGGTCAGGTGCGCAGCATCCTGTTCACCGCCGACAACAAGATCATCGTGAAGCGGACGACCGGCATCACCGTTCTCGACGCGGACTTCAAGCCGGTCGGCACCGTCGAGGAGCCGGCCACGTTGCGGGACCTGACCCTGCTGGCGTACGCGGCCTGACCCGCGGACAGAGAGGGGGGCGGACCACCGGTGGGTGGTCCGCCCCTTTTCGTGCGCGCTGTTCGGGTCAGCGCAGCCGGTCGACATCATCCATGGTCGGTGCGACGGAATCCGCCCCGTCGATGACCTCCGCCACGTCATGCGCCGGGGGGCCGACGGTGACACCGGGCGCGGTGACAAACTGAACGACGCAGTTCTGCCGGGACGTCAAGGGGAGGCGCAGTGCACTGGCGCAGCTACGTGGCGGTGGGTGACAGCTTCACCGAGGGCATGGACGACGCGTATCCGGACGGCACCTACCGCGGCTGGGCGGATCTGGTCGCCACCCGGCTCGCCGCCGAGGCGGGCCCCGACTTCGGGTACGCCAACCTGGCCATCCGGGGCCGCCTGTTCCCGAACATCGTCGCTGAGCAGGTGCCGGCGGCCCTGGCCATGAAGCCCGACCTGATCAGCTTCGCGGCCGGCGGCAACGACGTGCTGCGCCGTACCTTCGACGCGGACTCCTTCGTCCCCCGCTTCGACGGGGTGATCGGCGAGCTGCGGGCGAGCGGCGCGGAGGTGATCCTGTTCCGGTTCGCCGACGTGATGGCGCGGCTGCCCGGGCAGCGGCTGGTCGCCCCCCGGGTGAACCTGCTCAACCGGGTGGTCGGCGAGGTCGCCGAGCGGCACGGCGCGATCCTGGTCGACCTCTACGCCGACGACACCTACCTCAACCCGCTGCTCTGGAGCACCGACCGGCTGCACCTGTCGGCGGCCGGGCACCGGCGGGTCGCCGCCCAGGTGCTCGCCGCGCTCGGGGTCGGCTGCGACGAGGAGTGGCTGATGGTGCCGCCGCACCCGGCCCCGACCCCGTGGCTCGCCGCCCGCGCCGCCGACCTGCGCTGGGCCGGCCAGCACCTGGCCCCCTGGATCAGGCGCCGGCTCACCGGCCGCTCCTCCGGTGACTTCGTCACCGCCAAGCGGCCCGCGCTCGGGCCGATCACCCTCGACTGACCGGTGCGTACCGTCCACGCCGCCGACCGGCTGCGGCTCACCCCGACCGGTGAACCCACCGCCGGTGGCGCGGTCCTGGTCGCCGGTGACCGGATCGAGCGCATCGCATCCCTCGGCGAGCTGACGGAGGCGTACCCGGGAGTGCGGGTGCGGCGGTGGGCCGGGAGCCTCGGGCCGGCGCTGGTGCACGACGCGCCGCTGCCGCCGGCGCCCAGCCCCCGCGAGCGGGTGCACGCCCTGTTCCGGGTCGGCGTCGGCGCGGTGCTCGCGGACCAGCTGACCGACCCGGCGCTGCGGGCCGCCGCCGCCCGTAACGGTCTGGCGGTGCTCGACCGGCCCCGCCCGCCGACGCTGGTCGCCCGCGGGGGGGCCGACCTGGGCGTGTTAGGTGTCGAAGGCACTTGCCAGGCGACCAAG
>NZ_JBSGJR010000244.1:0-9478 GCF_053605645.1 Micromonospora sp. NPDC003776 | reverse complement strand
GGCCCGCAGCCGCCGGTCCACCGACGCGGGCGGTCCGGCGACGGTGGCCGGCTCGCCCGGCAGGTGCGGCGAGAAGACCCACCCGCCGATCGGATCGGTGTCCCGCCACAGGTTGATCCACCGCCAACCGACCCGCTGCCCGAGCTCGCACAGCACCTCGTGGTGCACGTACGCGGGGAACCACCGCGCGTACAGCCGGCGCATCGGGGAGCCGTAGGTCAGCAGGGCCACCCGGTCGACGGTCTGCGGCGGCAGTTGCAGCACCGCCGCGGCGAGCAGTATCGAGCCGTGGCTGTGCCCGGTCAGCAGCACGCCGTGGCCCTGCCCGGTCAGGTAGGCGATCCGGCGGCTCAGCTCCGGCACGGCCCGCTCCGCGTAGCAGGGCGGCGCGAACGGGTGCGCGGCACGGGGCCAGAAGGTGCCCACGTCCCACAGGACGCCGACGTAACGGCGGAACTCCGCGGTCCGGTACGCGAAGAGCCCGCCGATGATCAGGCCGAGGACGACGAAGGCGATGACGTAGCTGCCCATGACGAGGGCGAAGTTGACCAGGTCCGCGGGGATCGGGGTCCAGCGGTCGATCAGATCGCCGGGATACTGCTTGACCATGCCGAGCGTGGTGGTCACCATGCCGAGCCCGTTGAGCGCGGCGTAGGTGAGGGCGAGCGGGGTCAGCCGCTCGGTGAACCGGGCCCGGGCGATGGCCTTCTCCACCTCCTGCCGCCGTGGGCCGGATTCTGGCGGCGCGTCGGGGAAGTCGCGGTCGAGGATCGCCGCCGCCGCGCGGCGGCGGGCCGGTCCCGACGCCACCGCCACCACCACCGCGGTCGCCGACGCGACCGCCACCGCCAGGAAGAAGCCGAAGATCGCCCACTTGTACGCCAGGGGTGGGCTGCTGGCCAGTCGCTCGGCGGTCGGGGCGCTGCGGTCCAGCAGGTCCGCCACCCGGTACACCAGTTCGGCGGAGAAGGCGACGGCCAGCCCGGTGGCGACGGCGCCCATGACCGGGGAGCCGAGCGCCCGCAGCCGGGAACCGCCGGGTGCCGGACCCCGGGCCCAGAGCACGGCCACCCCGAGCACGATCAGCAGGGCCGTCTGGGTCAGGAAGAGCACGCCGAGGATCGTCGGGTACGCGGGCAGGTTGATCACGGCCGGCCACGGTGCCGGATCCACCGCCACCGCGACCAGCACCGCGACGGTGAGGACCAGCGCCCCCGCCTGCAGCTGCCGCACGCCCCGGTCGGTGCCCCGGCTGCGCTCGGTCCGGTCGATGACCGGGTGCGCGCAGACCAGCACGACGCAGGCGGCGAGGACAGCTGCGGTGAGAACGGCCAGCGGCACGATCCAGGCCGCCGGGGCGCTGCCGGTGATCCGCGCGGCGAGCAGCACGGCGTCGAGGGTGGCCAGGGCGGCGGCGATGTGGATCGCGCGCAGCCGGGCGACCATCGGTGCGGCGTCCCACTGCCCGACCGCGGTGAGCTGGTGCTGGCCCGAGGCCGTCAACGGGCCCCGGAACTCCGCGAAGGCCCATCCCGGCCGGGTGCCCAGCCGCCAGACCAGGGCGACCGCGGCGGCCGGGACCAGCGCCAGCAGCGCCAGGCGCAGCCCGGCGGGCCGCCCGCCCAGCCAGGACAGCCAGCTCCGGCCGGCCAGGCATCGGGGGGACGCCATGCACTTCCAGGCGACCAGGTCCAGGGCCGCCCCGGCCACGGCGAGCACGTACAGCGCGGTGAGGGTCAGCGCGAGCACCCGGCACAGGCCCTTCAGGACGGCGCCCGGCATGCCGTCGCCGGCCGGGCGCATCCAGATCGCCATGTTGCAGAGCATGAACGGCAGCAGGAACACCAGCGACAGCGTCCGTACGGCCGTGCCGGAGGGCAGGTCCCGCCACCGGTACGCCTCCAGGGTCACCCCGCCCGCGCCGGTGGTGTCCGGGTAGCCGGGGCGGGGGCGGTAGAAGCCGCCACTGCGGTCCCCGGCGACCTGCCGCACGTTCGGCCGGTCCAGCACCTGCTCCGCGCTGGCGCCCGAGACGCCGTGCACCCGCAGCTCGACGACCTCCCGGGGCGGCCGGTCCGGCTGGGCTGGCGCGTCCGACATCGATCCCCCGAGTTGGTGACACCGGTGCCGTGGGCCACGGTCGTCCGCGCCGCACGGCGCGGTGGTCTACCCGCTCTGGGCCCGATCACACGTCAGCCGCCGGTCGGTCGATGCCGCACGATGAGCACCGGGGACTGCGCGTGGTGCAGCAGGGCATGGCTGACCGAACCGAGCAGCAACCCGGCGACGGCTCCTCGGCCGTGGGCGCCGACGACCACGAGCTGGGCGTGCCTGGACGCCTCGACCAGGGCTCCGGCGGCGGAACCGCGCACCAACCGCCGCTGGACCGGTACGTCGGGGTACCGCTCGGCGTAGCCGGCGACGGACTCGGCGAGCAGCCGTTCCTCCTCCGCGGCGAGGGCGTCCAGGTCGTAGACGAGCGGCAGCATGTCGCCCGGGGCGACCGACGTCGGATAGAGCCAGGCGTGCAGCGCGACCAACCCACTGGCGCGCCGGGCCGCCTCGTCGAACGCGCACCCGAGCGCCTCGGTGGCGCACTCGGAGCCGTCCACCCCGACCACCACCGGGCCGTCGGCGCGCGGTTCGCCTCGCACGACCAGCACCGGGCACTGCGCGCGGGCGGACACCTGCACGGTGACCGACCCGATCAGCAGGCCGGCGAAGCCGCCGAGTCCCCGGTTGCCCAGAACGCGATCATCTGGGCGAACAGCTCCTCCGCGTCGGTCCGCCGGCCGGTGCGCAGGTACGCCTCGATCAGCCACGAGGTGCAGATGTGGAAGCCGCCCTCCCGGCCGGGCAGGCCGTCGTCCCAGTGGTACCGGTAGACGACCGGGCCGCTGCGCAGCTCCGCCTCGATCTTCAGCACCGTCGACAGGAACCGCGGGTCGTCCCCGGGGAGCAGCCCGGACAGGCCGATCCACAGCGACGAGGCGTCCATCTCGTCGTGCCCGTACGCGACGCTGTAGGCCTCGGCCTCCTCGTGCCAGCCGTGCTCCAGCACGTTGGACCCGATCCGGTCGCGCAGCTCCACCCACTCCGGCCGGTCCTCGTGCCCGTGCTGCCGGACCACGTGCAGCGCCCGGTCCACGGTCATCCAGCACATCACCTTGGAGAAGATGTGGTGCCGCGGGGTGAGGCGAGCCTCCCAGATGCCGTGGTCGGGCTCGTGCCAGCGGCGGCGGACCGCCTCGACCATGTTGTCCAGCACCCGCCACTCGTCGTCCCGCACCGAGCCCCGGGCGTCGGCCACCGCGGCGATCAGGTCCGCGATCGGGCCGAAGACGTCGAGCTGGAGCTGGTGGTTGGCGAGGTTGCCGACCCGGACCGGCCGGGAGCCGGCGTACCCGGGCAGGGTGTCGATGACCGCCTCGGCGCCCAGCTCGTAACCGTCGACCGTGTAGAGCGGGTGCAGCCGCTCGGGGTGCCCCCCGGTCCGCTCGACCACGCCGTCGATCCAGCGCAGCAGCCCCTCCGCCTCCTCCGTGGAGCCGAGGTCGACCAGGGCCCGCGCGGTCATCGCCGCGTCCCGCAGCCAGCAGTAGCGGTAGTCCCAGTTCCGTACGCCGCCGAGCTCCTCGGGGAGCGAGGTGGTCGCCGCGGCGAGGATCGAACCGGTCGCCTCGTGGCAGAGCCCGCGCAGGGTGAGCGCGCTGCGGGCGACCAGATCCCGGGCGGTGCCGGGCAGCCGCAGCGAGGCGACCCACTCCTTCCACGGCTGCTCGGCCGAGGACTGCCGGTCGTGGATCGGCAGCCGGTGGTGCTCCAGGCTGTGCGTGCCGAAGCGCAGCTCCAGCACCACCTGGCCGCCGGCGGCGGTGAGGTCGACCACCGCCCGCGCGCTCTCGAAGCCCCCGTCGTTGGTCACCTCCCACTGCACGCCGGGCGAGTAGAGCGCGACCGGCTCGTTGGAGCCGAGCACCAGCAGCCCGTCGTCGAGCGGCTGGAGCTGCACCTGCACCTGGCCGAACTCGGGGCGCGGGGCGAACTCGATCCGGGCCCGGCCGGTGCCGCTGAGCACCCGTACCAGGGTCGAGTCGCCGGTGACGACCGCCTCGCCGTCCGGCGTGGTCTCTCGGGCCGGCAGGTCCAGCCAGTCGGTGACGGTCAGCCCGGACCAGCGGGTCTCCACGGTCATCGTGCCGCTGCGGTAACGCTGACCGAGCGGGATGCCGCCGCGCTGGGGGCCGACGGTGAAGTGGCCGGCCGGGCTGCCGCCGACCAGGTCGGCGAAGATCGCCGCCGAGTCGGGCTTGGGGTGGCAGAGCCAGGTGATCTTGGCTTCCGGGGTGACCAGCGCGACGGTCCGCCCGTTGGCCAGCATCGAATGCCGCTCGATGGGCACCGCCCGCTCGCCGAAGAGCCAGTGCCGGCGGGTCTCCAGCAACAGGCCCAGCGCCCGGGCCGCCTCGATCGGCTCGGCCACCCGGTAGTCGGCCTGGGTGTCGCCGGGGCCGATCTTGATGCCGACGTCCGGGCCGTGCAGGTTGCCGAAGGCGTTCTCGTCGGTGACGTCGTCGCCGATGAAGAGCACCGCGCTGGCGGCGAGCTGGGTCCGGAGCTGGTCGACGGCGGTGCCCTTGTGGGTGGCGACCACCGAGAGCTCGATGACCTCCTTGCCCTGGGTGACCGTCACGTCGTCCCAGGTCGCCGGGCCGCTGCGAACGGCCTCGACGGCGGAGGCGGCGATCTGCGGGTCCACCCCGCGGGTGTGCACCGCCACGCTGGCCGGCTTGCGCTCCAGCCGTACCCCGGGGTGGGCCGCGGCGATCTCGCGCAGCGCGTCCCGCAGCCGGGTCCGCACCGCGATCAGCTCGGGGGTGAGCCGCTCGACGAAGCCGATGTCGAACTCGGAACCGTGGCTGCCGACCAGATGCACCTCGCTGGGCAGCCGGGAGAGCGCGGCCAGGTCGCGCAGGGCACGGCCGGAGACCACGGCGACGCTGGTCTGCGGCAGGGAGGCCAGCGCGCGCACCGCGGCCACCGACTCGGGCAGCGGTACGGCCTTGCTCGGGTCCTCGACGATCGGGGCGAGGGTGCCGTCGTAGTCGCAGGCGACCAGGAGCTGCGGGACGCGGGCGATCCGGCCGATCGCGGCGCGCAGCTCGGGATCCATCACCCCGCCGTGCGGGGTGGCGGCGGGAGCGCTCACGCGGCGGCCTCCGCATCGGGCACGCCGAGTTCGGTCAGGAAGGACTTGGCCCAGTGCCCCACATCGTGGGTGCGCAGGTGGCGCTGCATTATCCGCATGCGGCGACGGGCCTCGGGTCTCTCCACGTGCACGGCGCGCAACAGCGCGTCCTTCACCGCGTCGGGGTCGTGCGGGTTGCACAGAAACGCCTGGCGCAGCTCGGTCGCGGCGCCGGCGAACTCACTGAGCACGAGCGCGCCGCCCTGGTCGGCGCGCGATGCGACGTACTCCTTGGCCACCAGATTCATTCCGTCTCGCAGCGGGGTCACCATCATCACGTCTGCCGCGACGTACATCGCGGCAAGTTCGGAGCGACTGTACGACTGATGCAGATAATGCACGGCCGGCACGCCGACCCGTCCGAATTCACCATTAATCCGGCCGACCTCGCGCTCGACCTTCACCCGAAGTGCCTGGTAGTGCTCGACACGCTCGCGACTCGGCGTGGCCACCTGCACCATAACCGCGTCGGGAACTGTCAACTTTCCGTCAGCGAGAAGCTCCCGGAAGGCCTTGAGCCGCAGCTCGATCCCCTTGGTGTAGTCCAGCCTATCGACGCCGAGGATGATCGTCCTCGGGTTCCCCAGCTCCTCGCGGATCTGCTTGGCCCGCGCCTGGATCGCCGGGTCGGCGGCCATCCGCTCCATCTCCCTGGTGTCGATGGAGATGGGGAAGGCGCCGGCCTTCACCTGCCGGCCGTCGACCTGGATCATCTGCCCCTCGTAGCGCAGGCCGAGCAGGTGACGGGCCAGCCGGACGAAGTTCTGCGCGGCCAGCCGCTGCTGGAAGCCGACCAGATCCGCGCCGAGCAGGCCGCGCAGGATCTCGGTCCGGAACGGCATCTGCATGAACAGCTCGATCGGCGGGAACGGGATGTGCAGGAAGAACCCGATCCGCAGGTCCGGCCGCAACTCCCGGAGCATCGCCGGCACCAGCTGGAGCTGGTAGTCCTGGACCCAGACCGTCGCGCCCTCGGCCGCCACGTCCGCCGCGGCCTCCGCGAACCGGGCGTTCACCAGCCGGTACGCCTCGCGCCAGCGGCGCTTGTAGGCCGGGGTCTCGACCGCATCGTGGTAGAGCGGCCAGATCGTCGCGTTGGACTGCCCCTCGTAGTAGCGCTCCAGCTCCTCGGCGCTCAGCGGCACCGGGTGCAGCCGGATGCCCTCCAGGTCGAACGGCTCGGGAGCCGCACCGGTGCCGCCCGCCCAGCCGACCCAGGTGCCCTGGTGCTCGGCGAGGACCGGGTGCAGCGCGGTGACGAGCCCGCCCGGGCTACGCCGCCACTGCCGCCCCTCGGGTGTGCTCACCTCGTCGACCGGCAGTCGGTTCGCCACAACGACAAAGGAGCTACGGACGGTCACGATCGGCCACCTCCGGGTGCTGACGGGTCCACCGCGATGAGAGCGTACTGAGCGTAGCTGCGGCGTCTGTTCCCCCGTGACTGAGTCACGTACCCGTCCCAGATCCACCGAACCCTCATCGTGATCTTGTCTACACCCTCCGGCCGGCCGGCGGCGCGCCGGGCCGCCGGGACGGGGTGATGTGGGCGGAGCGGGCCGTACCTGTCAGGATTGACGATGGCGTGCGCGCGGCCGGCTCCCGGCCGGCGGCGGGGGAGCGACCCCGCGCCCGCGCCCCTGAGCAAGCTCGCGATCGCAACCGACGGAGGTAGCCCGCACCGTGGCCCAGTTCATCTACGTCCTGGAAAAGGCGCGCAAGGCGCACGGCGACAAGGTCGTGCTCGACAACGTGACGCTGAACTTCCTGCCGGGGGCCAAGATCGGTGTGGTCGGTCCGAACGGCGCCGGTAAGTCCAGCCTCCTCAAGATCATGGCAGGCTGGGACCAGCCGAGCAACGGCGAGGCCCGGCTGATGCCCGGCTACACCGTCGGCATGCTGGCGCAGGAGCCGCCGCTCAACGACGCCAAGACCGTGCTCGGCAACGTCGAGGAGGCGGTCGCCGAGACCAAGGCCAAGCTGGAGCGGTTCAACAAGATCGCCGAGCAGATGGCGACCGACTACTCCGACGAGCTGATGGAGGAGATGGGCAAGCTCCAGGAGGATCTGGACAACGCCGACGCCTGGGACATCGACTCCAAGCTCGAGCTGGCGATGGACGCGCTGCGCTGCCCGCCGCCGGACGCCGACGTGACCAAGCTGTCCGGTGGTGAGCGCCGCCGGGTGGCGCTGTGCAAGCTGCTGCTGGAGGCGCCGGACCTGCTGCTGCTCGACGAGCCCACCAACCACCTGGACGCGGAGAGCGTGCAGTGGCTGGAGCAGCACCTGGCCAAGTACGCCGGCACGGTCATCGCGATCACCCACGACCGGTACTTCCTCG
Source organism: Micromonospora sp. NPDC003776 (assembly GCF_053605645.1). Classification (NCBI taxonomy): domain Bacteria; kingdom Bacillati; phylum Actinomycetota; class Actinomycetes; order Micromonosporales; family Micromonosporaceae; genus Micromonospora; species Micromonospora sp. NPDC003776. Next base: position 1,892 of record NZ_JBSGJR010000244.1, on the reverse strand, counting down.
ACAACGTGGCCAACTGGATCCTCGAGCTGGACCGCGGCCGCACCTACCCGTACGAGGGCAACTACTCCACCTACCTGGAGAAGAAGGCCGCCCGGATGGCCGTCGAGGGCCGCCGCGACGCCAAGATGAAGAAGCGCCTCTCCGAGGAACTGGAGTGGGTCCGCTCCAACGCCAAGGCCCGGCAGACCAAGTCCAAGGCCCGCCTCGACCGGTACGAGGAGATGGCGACCGAGGCGGAGAAGACCCGGAAGCTGGACTTCGAGGAGATCCAGATCCCCCCGGGCCCCCGCCTGGGCAGCACCGTCATCGAGGCCAACCACCTGGTCAAGGCCTTCGGTGACCGGGTGCTGATCGACGACCTGTCCTTCTCGCTGCCGCGCAACGGCATCGTCGGCGTGATCGGCCCGAACGGCGTGGGCAAGACCACGCTGTTCAAGACCATCGTCGGGCTGGAGGAGCCGACCGACGGCACCGTCCGGGTCGGCGAGACGGTCTCGCTGTCGTACGTCGACCAGAGCCGGGCCGGCCTGGCCGGCGACAAGACGGTCTGGGAGACGGTCTCCGACGGGCTGGACCACCTCATGGTCGGCAAGGTCGAGATGCCGTCCCGGGCGTACATCGCCGCCTTCGGGTTCAAGGGGCCGGACCAGCAGAAGCCGACCAAGGTGCTCTCCGGTGGCGAGCGGAACCGGCTCAACCTGGCGCTGACCCTGAAGATCGGCGGCAACGTCATCCTGCTCGACGAGCCGACCAACGACCTGGACGTGGAGACCCTGGGCAGCCTGGAGAACGCGCTGCTGGAGTTCCCCGGCTGCGCCGTGGTCATCTCCCACGACCGGATGTTCCTGGACCGGGTCGCCACCCACATCCTGGCCTGGGAGGGCGACGACCAGAACCCGGCCAAGTGGTTCTGGTTCGAGGGCAACTTCGAGGCGTACGAGAAGAACAAGATCGACCGGCTCGGCGCCGAGGCTGCCCGGCCGCACCGGGTGACCTACCGCAAGCTCACCCGTGACTGACCGGTTCGTCTACCACTGCACGCTGCGCTGGTCCGACCTGGACGCGTACGGGCACGTCAACAACGCCCGCTTCCTCACCCTCTACGAGGAGGCGCGGGTGGCGTTGATGTTCGCCGGCGGCCGGGCGTGGGGAGTGGACTCGTTCGCCGACGGGGTGGTCATCCGCCGGCACGAGGTCGACTATCTGCGCCCGGTCGACTACGCGCTGGGCCGGGCCACCGCGGAGGCCGCCCCCATGGTCCGGATCGAGCTGTGGGTGGAGCAGCTCCGGGCGGCCTCGTTCACGGTCGCCTACGAGCTGTATGACGGCGACGTGCTGGCCAGCACCGCCCGTTCGGTGCTGGTCCCGTTCGACCTGGTCGCGCAGCGGCCCCGCCGGATCTCTCCGGAGGAACGGGCCTTCCTGCTCCGCTACGCCCCGGGCCTGGCGGCCCCGACTGAGGACGCGCGGTGACCGGGCCGGCGGCCGGGCACGGGCTGGCCGGGGTGGCCGACGCGGGCGCCTTCCTGGCCCGCCTGGTCCGGCTGGACCCGGCCACCCTGGTCCGGCTGCGCCCGGTGCCGGGCGCGGGCCGTACCGCCCTCTGGGCCCGGCTGCCGTGGGACGTGCTGGTGGTGCGGACGGTCTCCGGCGTGGCACCCGGCGACGTCACGGTCGCCGCCGCCGACCTGCTGGCCGAACTGGAGGCGGGCGGCGGCGCGCTGCCCCGGCACCGGGACGACGGGTGGCGCTGGCCGCTGCCGCCGACCGCGAGTCGGGCGGTGGAGGCGCTGCCCGCCGAGGACGTCCGCCGGATCGGAAGAGCGACGTCTAGCGAAAGAGTGTAAAAGCACCCGAGTAGATCTAGGAGGTCGCCGGATCAATAAAAAAGT
>NZ_JBSGJR010000243.1:0-9503 GCF_053605645.1 Micromonospora sp. NPDC003776 | reverse complement strand
GCCGCTGCCCCCAGGGCGACCGCCGTGCTGGACGCGCCCACCCGCCCCACCCGACAGAAGAGGAAGACGCTTGTCGAGACCATTCGTCCCGTCATCCCGACGCGCCGTCGTCGCGGCCGCCGGCGCCGGCCTGCTCGCCGTCGTCCTGGCCGGCGCCGCGCCGGCCGCCGCCGACCCCGGCCTGGACTTCCCGCACTTCACCTACGTCGGCACCGCGTTCGACAAGAGCACGCTCACCTACAACCCCACCAACGAGTTCATCTTCCCCAGCGTCATCCGGGCCGCCGACTACTTCGCCCACCCGCTGGGCACCTACTACCTGTACTACGCACCGCACGAGCGGCCTGGCGGGATCGCCCTGGCCTACTCCGACTCGATCAACGGCCCGTGGACCGAGTACGACGCCAACCCGCTGATCAGCAACACCTGGCTGCCGTACTACTCCACGGTCAGCCACATCTCCTCGCCCCACGCGGTCTGGATCGAGGACGAGCAGAAGCTGTTCCTCTACTTCCACGGCGAGAACTCGATCACCCGGTACGCGACCTCCGACGACGGCATCCACTTCAGTTACGGCGGCACCGCCGTCAGCCGCGACGCGAGCACCGGCGGCGAAACCTCCTACGCCCGGGTGTTCGAACAGTCCGTGCCTCGCCTCGGCACCCGCTACCTGATGGTCTTCATGGACAATCCCACCGGCGGGGCGCCCGGCCCCACCGGGCCGGTGTCCCGCCGGATCCGCTGGGCCGTCTCCAACGACGCGCGCACCTGGACCACCCAACCCGAACCGATCGTCACCCCGCAGGGCGACGAGGGCCCGAACGCCTCCGGGCCGTTCTTCCTCCGCTGGAACGACCGCAACCTGGTGATCTACCACGCCGCTGACGGGAACATGCACGCGGTCGACGTCGGCGAGAACTTCGACCAGGAGGTCCACCTCGGCGTCGTACACGACTCGATGGCCACCGCCCCCGACCTCGGCCGGTCGGCCGCGCCCACGTTCTACTTCGACGGCAGCACCGCGCACATGTACTACGAGGCCGGCGGCCGGCTCACCGCCACCATCGCGCACGCCACCGCCCCCCTCGCCGAACCCCTCCCGGTACGGCCACTCGACTGCACCGTGGACCGGCCCGTCCTCTGGCCGCCGAACCACGAGCTGGTCGACGTCAACGTGACCGTCGACCTGCCCGACGGCGTGCTCGGCCCCAACGCGTTCGCCCTGACCGGCGTGACCGGCGGGGACGCCACGGACGTCGGCGGCTTCGCCACCGGCACCCCCGCCACGAGCGGCCGGCTGCGCGCCGAGCGGGCCGGCAACGGCGGGGACCGGGTGTACCAGCTGACCTACACCGGCCACGACGAGATCGGGCGACCGGTCGGCTGCACGGTCACGGTCACCGTCCCGCACGACGAGGGGCAGCCACCAGCGTGACCTCGAACAGGCGGCGGCGAGCGTTCGGCTCGCGGCCCGCACTCTCCTAGGCATGACCCGGCCCCGGATCGACGCGACTGCGCGTGGACCCGGGGCCGGACATGACGGAACGCCCTACGCTGCGGGGACCGGGCGCTTCTTCAGGCGCGTGTCGCGTTCGGCGGCGCACCGTCGTCGGTATACCTGAGGACAGCGAGCCGAGCTGCAGAGGAGGGCACCGCGCCATGCCGGACGAGGACAAGAAGCAGGCAGCGCACCGAGCGTTGGTGGATCGCATCCTGAACGGCGAGGGCAGGGCATCCGCGGACCAGCGAGCCCGCGCGTTCGGCAACGACGGCCTGACGCCGCCGTTGGACACGCTGATCGGCAAGGTCGCCACGAGGCCGGTGCGGGTCACCGAGGCCGACTTCGCCGCCGCAAAGGCGTCGGGCCTCAGCGAGGATCAGCTGTTCGAGCTGGTGATATGCGCCGTGGTCGGCCAGTCCGCCCGGCTCTACGAGGCGGGACTGGCGGCCCTGGCCGCAGCGACCCGCAACGGTGAGGCCGGGTAATGCGTCTCGACATCCTCAACCGCGGCTACAGCCCGGCAACCAAGCTGCTGTTCGCGCTCATCCGGCTGTTCTCCGGGCACCCGGTGCCGGACGCGGCCAAGCTCGTCTCCTACCGGCCCGATTTTTACGGCACCCGCGCAAAAGAGTTCACCCATGAGGCGATGCGCGGGCCGTCCGCCTGGTCGGTAGGGGACCGGGAGCTGATGGCCGCCTACGTGTCCAAGGTGAACGAGTCGGCGTTCTGCACAGCCGCCCACACCGCGACCGCTCGACGGGCGTACCAGGACGGGCCGATGGTCGCGGCGGTGCTGGCCGATCTGGAATCGGCCCCCGTGGAGGAGCCGCTGCGGGCAACGCTGCGGATGCTCGGCAAGTTGACCACCGTCGGAACGGTCAGCGCCGAGGACATGCGGGAAGTGCTGTCCGCCGGCGTCTCACGCCAGCAGGTCAAGGACGCGCTGGCCGTCTGCGTCGCGTTCAACACGACCGGCCGGCTCGGTGACGCCTTCGGCTTCCAGGTGCTGAGCCCCGAGGGCTTTGAGGCAGGAGCCAAGTATCTGCTCAAGCGGGGTTACCGATAGCGCGTGCAGAGGGAACCTCCGGGAAGTCTGCTCCAGTTCGGCGCCCGCCTGGCGGTCCGCTTCGGACACCCAGGCTCGGGTCAGGATCGGCCGCTGCCGGTCCGTCTCGGCGGCGACGTCGGCGGCCGCGTAGGCAGCGCCGCCCGCGCCGCCGGTCAGGCGACGTGGGTGCCGGCGGGGGTGCCGCACCGGTTCCTCAACCGCGGCGACAGCGCGGGCCGGCCTGAGCGGCTACGGAGAGATGCGGACCTCGACGGAGCTGATGAACCACCGGAAGTCGGACGTGCTGTGGATGGACACGTCGTTCGTGCCGCTGATGTCGAACGAGCGGGTCCCGACGCACACGATCACGGTCTGACCCGCCGGCACCGGGCCCGCGCTGAACAGCTGCGCGAAGTAGTGGGCGCCGCGGGTCAGGTTCACCTGCAGGAAGCTCCCGTCGTCGTCGGTCTTCTTGTCGAAGGCCGACATCTCGGCGTACGAGGGCTCGGAGACGTTCGGATGCAGGACGTCGAGCATCAGGAAGTTCCGCTGTCCGGTGCTGGAGTTCGACCATCCCCATTCGTCGGTCGTCTCCAGCCGGTGCGTGGCCTGGACGCACTGCGCGTCGATGAGGACCTCGACCAGGCCGGTCGTCGGCGGCACGTAGGCGAACGCCACCGCGCTGAAGCCGTCGCCGGAGGCGTAGTCGAAGTCGCCGGCGTCACCGTCGTCCATCGTGATCAGAATCCCCACGTCCGCGAGGGACGGGTTCAGCGTGTGGATGCGGTCGACGACAAAGTTGTCGTTGCGCACCGGGACGAACCCGAAGTTGAACCCGAAGAACGGCGGCCGGAAGACCTCCCACCGGTGCGGGTCGGTGCTGTCGTCCGGTTCGCAGACTCCCCAGGGGAGGGCCCGGTCGTGGAAGGGGGACAGCCGCAGCCACTTGTCGAGGTTGTTCGAGAGGTGGAACCCCGGGCTGATCCGCTCGTCGGCGGTGAAGACGTCGGCGATGGCCCGGTGGTAGTCCGTCGCTATCGCGATGATCGCCTCACGCCGGACGTCCCGGCTGCGCAGGAAGGCGTCGGCCTTGCGCTTCCGGGCCTTGTTCAGCTTGTCGTAGCGGGACGTCAACCCCTGCGGCGGCTGGAGCAGATCACGCAGGGTCATCCGTTCCTGCCGCATCAGCGTCCTCAGGTCCGCCCAGGTGTCCTCGCCGAGCAGGCGGCGCAGGCGGCGGTCCGCCTCGGTCGACGCCTTCGCGGCGCTGCTGTCGCGCTTCTTGGTGACGGCGCCGACGTGCTGTTCACGCTCCTTCGCCGCCGCCTCCGCCGTTCGCTGCGCCGCCGCGGGGAACTGGCGGAAGTTACGCGCGGTCTGGTAGCTGCTGATCACGGGAATCACCCCACTCGAGCCTCCCTTCATGCTGCGGCACGTCACTCTGGGTGGCCATAGGGGTTGTGCCATCCTGGCAACCCCGCATCACGGTCAATCGACCTAAATGCCACCCGCCGGCGGCAGCGAGTCGGCGAGCTCGGCGATCACCTCGGCGTGACAACGCTCGGGCACACACCAGCACCCGAGCCGGCGCCCGCGCAGGTCCGGGAGGAGCGCGAGCAGGTCGGGACGGCCGAGCAGGTACGCCCGGTACTTCTCGACGACCTCGTCCCGGCTGCCGTCCGGCCCCGGACGGAACGGGCTGGACAACGGCGACTGGGGGAGGCGCCAACCACCGCGGTTCATGGCGCGCCCGACGTAGATCACGTCCGCGTACGCCGGGTCGTCCCGGTGGCCCTTCAGGTTGACGACGGTGGTGGCCGGCATGGCTGCGCTCTCCTCGGGTTCCCGTGGTGGTCGATGTTCGGGTGCCCTCCTCATGGTGTCCGCCGACAGCCTGGACCGCCAAACTGCGCGTACCGATCGGTCGGCACCTCGAAACGGGCATGGGTACACCGCCGCCGACCAGCCTTCTCCGGCCATCCATTCGCATGATTGACCCGGTTGAACCCGGTTGACGATGCTCGTCCCGAGCCGGGCGGGTGCCCGCCTCCCGGGGGGAGAACATGCACGGCCTGCAGTGGGTGGCGGACGTCGTCGACTCGTACGCCGGCGACGAACGTCCCGCGCACACCTACCGACGCGACGACGGAACGTCGGGGACGCTCACCCGCGATCAGTTGCGCGACGTGGTCCGCCGCCGCGCGGGCGCCCTGGCGGCCCACGGCGTACGGCCCGGCGACCGGGTGGGCGTGTTCGCCGGTGATCCCGAGACATTCCTACCGGCGTTCCTCGCGTCGCTCTGGCTGGGCGCGGTGGCGGTACCGCTGCCGCCGCCACCACCGGTCGGTCGCCGGGACGCCTGGTGCGCCACCGTCAGGGAGGCGCTCGCACTGGTCCGCCCGCAGCTCGTCTGCGGCCCCGCCGGGACCCTCGACACCCTCCGACCCGGAGTGCCCGCCGTACCGATCACGGCGTTGGCGGACGGGCCCGCCCACCCCGCCCCCGTGCGACTGCCACCCGAGCACCCGGCGTACGCCCAGTTCACCAGTGGCAGTACCGGCCGGTCCCGGGCGGTACTGGTCACCCGCGGCTCGCTGGCGGCGAACAGCGCCGCGATCAAGGCCGGCATCAGCCTCGACGCGGACCGCGACGTGGGGGTGTGCTGGCTGCCGCTGCACCACGACATGGGCCTGGTGGGTTTCGGCTGCGCCGCCCTGACCGCCGGAGTTGCGGTGGTGTACCTGCCGACCGTGTCGTTCCTGCGCGATCCGGGGCTCTGGATGCGCGCGGTGTCGGCGTACCGGGGGACGGTCACCTTCGGGCCGAGCTTCGCCTTCGGGCTCGCGGCCCGCCGCGCCCGCCCGGACGACGTCGCCGCGCTGGACCTGTCCGCCCTGCGCGTCCTGGGCTGCGGCGCTGAGCCGATCAACGCGGCGACACTGGAGCGCTTCGTCGCCGCGTACACGCCGGCGGGCCTGAACCGGGCGGCGCTGACGCCCTGCTACGGGCTGGCCGAGGCGACACTCGCGGTGAGCTTCGCGGCCGGTCTGCGGGCCGACGCCGCCGGCACCGTCGACTGCGGACGGCCGGTGCCGGGCCACGAGGTGGCCGTCGTCGACGCCGCCGGGACGCCGTGCCCGGCCGGGCAGGTGGGGGAGATCTGGGTACGCGGACCGTCCGTGGCCGCCGGCTACCTCGACCAGCCGGCGCCGGAGGTGTTCCGTCCCGACGGCTGGCTGCGCACCGGCGACCTCGGCTACCTCGACGGCGGCGACCTGCACGTCACCGGGCGCGCGAAGGACCTCCTGGTGGTCCGGGGCGCCAACACCGACCCGCAGCGGGTCGAGTGGGCCGCCGCCGCCGTCCCAGGAGTCCGCGAGGGCGGCGCCGTGGCGTTCACCCGGCCGGGGGAGGAGACCGAGGAGGTGGTACTCGTGATCGAGTGCGCGCCGAACGCCGCCGGCAGCCTGCCGGACGCGGTGCGCGTCGCGGTCGCCGAGGGTCTGGGGCTCGCCGTCGCCGACGTCGTCCGGGTGCGCCCCGGGGCGGTGCCGAAGACCACGTCGGGAAAGCCACGCCGACAGGAGACCCGGCGGCGCTACCTGGCCGGGGAGTTGGTGGGCTGATGTCGGATCCGGCGCAGGTGGCGGTGAGCTACGACGTCGACAACGAGTTCTTCCGGCTATGGCTGGACGAGCGGATGAACTACACCTGTGCCGTCTTCGACGACACCGACGACCTGGAGGCCGCCCAGGTCGCCAAGCTCGACCTGCTCTACCGGTACGGCCGGGTCACCACGGACTCGCGGGTGCTCGACATCGGCTGCGGCTGGGGCGCGAACCTGGAGTATCTGGCCGTCGACCGGGGCGTTCGCGACGTCCACGGCATCACACTCTCGGCGGCCCAGTACGCCGAGATCCTCCGCCGCGAACTGCCCGGCGTCACCGCGTCCTGCGTCGACTACCGCGACTACACGCCGCCGATGCGCTTCGACACGATCATGTCCATCTGCATGATCGAGCACGTCTGCACTCCGGAGCAGGCCCGGGCCGGCGAGGCGGTCGCCCGCTACCGGGACTACTTCCGGCGGGCCTGGGAGTGGAGCCGGCCGGGCGCGTCCTTCGCGCTGCAATCGATCCTGCGCAACCGTGCCCCGCGCATCCCCGCCGACATCCGCGAGGTCGGCTGGGTCACGTACCGGATCTTCCCCGGCGGCATGACGCCACGCATGGAGGACATCGTGGCCGCGGTCAACCCGTACTGGGAGATCGTGGAAGTGTGCACCCGGCGGGCGGACTACCGGCGTACCTGCGAGCACTGGCGCGACCGGCTGCGCGCCCACGAACCGCGGATCCGCGACCGCTGGGGCGGACAGCTCTTCGCCGACTACGACCGCTACCTGACTGCGTGCATTCGCGCGTTCGAGATGCACTACCAGTCCCTGGCCCAGTGGTCGCTACGCCGCATCGACGAGATCTAGGAGCCCCCGTGTCCACCGATGAGCTGCTCGCCCTGATCGCCGCCGGGATCGCCGACGTGACCGGCCGCTCCGCCCCCGCGCTGACGGTCGACGCCGACCTCGCCGCACTGGGACTCGACAGCCTGCAGGCCCTCGAACTGGTCGCCTGGGCCGAGGAGCGGCTTCGGGTCCGCGTCCCGGACGAGGAACTGGCCACCGTACGCAGCATCGGCGACCTGTCCGGCGTGCTCGCCGCCCGACTGCCGGCCGGCACACCATGACCGACCGGGCGCTGCGAGAGGCGTTCCACCGGGAGTTCATGACCTTCTTCGAACAGGCCGAACGGACCCGCCGCTGGAACGTGTTCACCGACATCGACTGGGACCGCCTCACCGGCCATGTCCCCGACCCGCGGCTGGTGCTCTCCGCCGAGACGTTCTGCGGCGTCGAGATGTACCTGCCGGACTACCTGCGCGCCCACCTCGACCTGATGCGAGGCGACTACGGCCGCGCCTGGTTCGCGGCGAACTGGGGCTACGAGGAAGCCAAACACGCCCCGGTGCTCCGCGAGTACCTGCGCCGCAGCGGCGCGCGCACCGACGCGCAGCTGCACGACTACGCCGACACCGTACTGGCCCGCCGCTGGGAGCCGCCGTACGACGACGGTCGCCGGATGACCATCTACGGCGCGCTGCAGGAGCTGACCACGTTCGTCATATACCGGAAGCAGCGCCAGTGGGCGGACCGGCACCGCGATCCGGTGCTGCCGGAGATCTACCGGCTGGTGGGCCGCGACGAGATGGCCCACTCCCGCTTCTACCTGAAGATGATCCGCCTGCACCTGGCCGACGACCGGGCGGGCACCCTCGCCGACCTCGCGTACGTGCTGCGCACCTTCCGGATGCCGGCCGAGGACCTGCTGCCCGACTACGCCAGCCGCATCGAGGTGATGCGCGCCGCCGGCATCGACCGCGGCGTCTTCCTCGCCGAGGTGGTCCTGCCGCTGCTGCGCGCCCTCGAGTTGACCCGGCACGACCTGCCCCGGGTGCCCGCGCCGGCGGCCACCGAGATTCCCGGGCCACCCGGGCTGCTCACCGCCGCCGGATCCGCCGGATGACCACCGCCGCCTCCATCGCCGTCGTCGGCGCCGCCTGCCGCTTTCCCGGCGCCGACAACCTCGCCGCCTACTGGGACCTGATCCGCACCGGGCGGGTCGCCACCGGGCCGGTGTCGCCGCACCGCTGGCGGCACCGCTGGGTCCACGATCCTGACGACGCCCGGGCGGCCGACTTCGCGTACACCGACGTGGTGGCCCACCTGCCCGAGGTGGACACGTTCCCGGCCGCCCGGTACGCCCTGGCACCACGCCGCATCGAGGTGACCGACCCGCAGCACCGGCTGCTCGTTCAGGTCACCGACGAAGCGATGGACGATGCCGACGTCGACGTGCCCCGCGAGCGCACCGGCGTCTACGTGGGCGCCTCCGTCAGCGAGTACAAGGACCTGCTGACCAGCCGCATCCGGGCCCGACAGATGGCCGCCGGCGAGTTCGGCGCGCCACTGGATGCCCGGGCGGCCGAGGCGGCGGTGGCCGGGGTGGCGCCACCACGCGCCTACACCATTCCCGGAACCCTGCTGAACATGGCCGCCGCCACCGTCAGCGCGGTCTTCGACCTGGCCGGGCCCAGCTTCGTCGTCGACGCCGCCTGCGCGTCGGCGCTCGTCGCGGTGCACGAGGCCGTCGTCCATCTCCGCGCCGGCCAGTGCGACCTCGCCGTCGCCGGCGGCGTCTACCTCAACCTGGTGCCCGACAACCTGATCGGCTTCTCCCGCATCGGCGCGGTCTCCCGCGCCGGGGTGTGCCGGCCGTTCGACCGGCGCGCCGACGGCTTCGTGCTCGGCGAGGGGGCCGGCGTCGTCGTCCTCAAACGGCTCGGCGACGCCCTCGCCGCCGGTGACCGCGTGTACGCGGTCATCCGCGGCACCGGCTGCGCCAACGACGGCCGCGCCGAGGGACCGATGACCCCTCGGCTCCAGGGTCAGGTGACCAGCCTGCGTCGGGCGTACGTCGACGCGGACGTCGACCCGACCACGGTCGGCTTCGTCGAGTGCCACGGCACCGCCACGCCCGCCGGCGACGCGGTGGAACTGGCCGCCCTGCGCAGCATGCTCGGCGAGGACACGCCGGCACACGTGTCCTCAGTCAAGGCGAACATCGGCCACACCATGTCCGCGGCCGGCGTCGCCGGCCTGCTCAAGGCCGTCCTCGTGCTCCGGCATGCGACCGTGCCGCCGCAGGTCAACTGCGAGGACCCGGATCCCGCGCTCGGGGCACTGCGCGTCGCCGCCACCGAGCGGCCGCTGCCCACCGACGGCGGCACACCCCGCCGGGCCGCCGTCAGCTCCTTCGGCTTCGGTGGCACGAACGTCCACGTGGTTCTGGAGGAGGCCGCCGGCCCCCCGCGGCCCGTGGCCGTCCCGGCCCCCGACCGGGC
>NZ_JBSGJR010000242.1:0-9527 GCF_053605645.1 Micromonospora sp. NPDC003776 | reverse complement strand
CCCGTTGTCGGATCGGGGGTCAGCGGCGTGGTGGTCGTCCGGGACCGTTGCCGTTGCCAGCCGGCGGGGGTGGGGCGGCGCCGCCGCTCGGCTGGCCGCCACCGCCGGCGCTGACCTCGATGGTCACCACGCCGCCCTTGATGGTGCGCCCGTCCGGGCTGGTGCCGGCGGCGGTGCCCGCCGGGCAGTCCGACGGGGTCGGGCTGGTCGCGACCACCGGCTCGAAGCCGGCCCCGCGCAGCCGCGACTTGGCGTTGTCGATCGACTGGCACTTCACGTCGGGGATGGAGCGCTGGTCACCTTCGAGGATCTTCCCGCTCGGCGGGGTGAAGTTGATCCGCTCCTTGCCCTTCATGGCGTCGCGGAGCGTCTCGTAGACCGCCGGGTTGATGCCCCAGGGCACCTCGTTGTGCTTCATCCGCTGGGTGGTCTGCGGCCAGTCCGGGTCGGCCTCGATGCCGGCCACCGCGTACTGCTTGGTCATGGCGACCAGGGCCGACGTCTTGTCCGAGTCGGTGGTGCCGGACTTGCCGGCCACCGGGGCGTTGACGATCCCCTTCACGTTGCCCGCGGTGCGGCTCTTGCACTGGCTGGTCGAGGAGTTGTCACCCACCGGGCAGCGGGCGGCGTCCACGGCGGCCCGGGCCACCTGGGTGCTGATCCGCTGCTCGCAGTGCGGGTTGGCGATGTCGAGCTTGTCGCCGTCGGGGCCGCGGATCTCCTGGACCGGGATCGGCTCGCAGTATTTCCCGTCGGCCGCCAGCGTGGCGTACGCGTTGGCCAGTTCCAGCGGCGTGGTCTGCGAGACACCGAGGGTGAACGCGCCCCACTGGTGCGCGGCGTCCTTGTTCTCGGCGAACTGCGCGTCGCTCGGCGCCCGGAAGGTGATGCCCAGCTTCTGTGCCGCCTTCACCACGTTCTCGGCGCCGACCCGCTGCTGGAGCGCGACGAAGAACGTGTTGACCGAGAAGCCGAAGGCGCTCCACATGTTGTGTACGCCCGCCATCGCCTTGTTGGCGTTGACCGGGCAGTAGAAGTGGGTGCCCTTGCAGGCGGCCGGGTTGCTGGAGTCGATGATGTACTCCGACTTGAACTGCTCCGGCGCGTTGATGGTGTAGCTGAGCGGGTAGCCCTTCTCCAAGGCCGCCACCAGGGTGAAGATCTTGAAGGTCGAGCCGGCCTGGTAGCCGGTGATGCCGGGCCCGCCGGTGATCAGCGGGTTGACCGTGTTCGGGCGGTTGCCCCGGATGCCCTTCCTGGCCTTCTTCGGGTCGCTGGAGAGCTTGTTCTGCGGGTGCTTCGGATCATCGATCTTGAAGTTGCGGTTGACCGCGATCGCCCGGACCCGGCCGGTGCCCGGCTCGATCACCGCCACCATCCGGGCCGCCGTGGCGCTCGGGCTCAGGTGGTTGCGGACCGCCTTGTCGGCGGCCTTCTGCGCCTGCACGTCGAGGGAGGTGGTGATGGTGTAGCCGCCGCTCTTCAGCCGGCGCTCCCGGTCGTACGAGGTCGAGCCGAACGTCTCCTGCTGCAGCCACCAGCGGTAGAAGTAGTCGCAGAAGAAGCCCCAGCTCTGGGTGTTGGTGGCGACGCAGCCGTTGGGGGTGCGCTTGTCCTTCACCACCAGCTTGATCTTCTTGGCCTGGTCGGCCTGCTCCTGGGTGATCGCGCCGATCTGCACCATGTTCTGGATGACGTAGTCACGGCGGCCGACCGCCTCGGGGTAGCCGGCCTTGGTGGTGGGGTCGAACGCGGTCGGCGCCTTCACCATGCCGGCCAGCATCGCCGACTCCTGGATGTCGAGCTTGCTCGGCGCCTTGCCGAAGTAGACCTGGCTGGCGGCGTAGATGCCGTACGCGCCGTTGCCGAAGGCGGCGATGTTCAGGTAGCGCTCCAGGATCTCGTCCTTGGAGAGCTCCTTGTCGATCTGGAGCGCGTAGCGCATCTCGCGCAGCTTGCGGGCGCTGGTGTCCTCCGTCGCCGCGACCACGTCGGCCGGGTGGGTGGCCGAGTAGGAGATGGCCAGCCGGACGTACTGCATGGTGAGCGTCGAGGCGCCCTGGCGGGAATTCGTCCCGGACTGGTTGTTGACGAACGCCCGGGCGACGCCGTTGAGGTCCACGCCGTTGTGCTTGTAGAAGTCGTGGTCCTCGGCCGCGATGATGGCCTTCTGCATGAGCGGCGAGATGTCCTTGAGCTTGACGTCGCGCCGGTTCTCGTCGTACATCGTGGCGAGCGGTGTCTTGCCGTCGGCGGCGAGCAGATAGCTGATCTGCGGCGCGCGGGCCACCGTCAGCTCCTTGGGCAGCGAGCCGAAGGTCTCCGCCCCCGCCTTCGCCGCGAGTCCGGACATCGCCACCGCGGGGAAGGCCGCCGCCGCGACCACCACGCCGGCCAACAGGCCACAGACAAGCAGCGATGCGGCGTTGGTCAGCACATTGTGGTCACGTTTCCGCATCCAGGTCACCTCGACAGGGTACGCGAGTAGGGAACGAGGGGCGCGCGGGGAACTTTCCCCATTTCCCGTGCGCGCCGGCCTCGTTGTGCTAAACGCACGAGCCCTGGTGCGTGGTTGCGTGAACCTGCCGAAAGTCTCCTCCGAACGGGGGAGCGCCGCAGCGTTTTCACCTACTCCGGCCGGGTAGACGGCGGGCGAAAGCCCGGGAAGCCGGGAGTGTCCGGAATGATGGATTTAGCCGACAACGTTGCGTAATCGGCCGACTACACAGCATGATGGTGGCGGCGACGTAGCCACATGTCATCCGTGCCGCTCTGGGGAGGCCGGGCGGGTGACCGGGGGGTTGATTCGACGGCTGGTCGCGCGAAGTCGGTAGGTACTGCAAGGGGGGACGTGTACAGATGGGCATGATCACTGACTGGCCGTCACTGGCGGCGTGTCAGAACGGGGACCCGGACGCGTTGTTCGTACAGGGCGCCGAACAGAACGTGGCGAAGAGGATCTGCCGGAGCTGCCCAGTTCGGTACGAGTGCCTGGCCGACGCGCTCGACAACCGGATCGAGTTCGGTGTGTGGGGTGGCATGACCGAACGCGAACGCCGGGCGTTGCTGCGCCGTCACCCGCAGGTGACCAGCTGGCGCAAGATGTTCGAGGCCGCCATGAAGAAGAACGCCAAGGAGAAGGCCGGCAAGGACAAGGTCCTGGTGACCACCGCCAACTGACCGACGCGTCGGTCGCCCGGCTCACCGCCGGCTGATCGCCTCGCCGATCGTCCGCAGCCCGTCGACGTCGTGCACGTCGGCGGGCTGCGCCGTCACCGACACCGCCGGCACCGCCGGGAACGCCGCGGTGAACCGGGCCGCCACCCGCTGCTCGCGTACCGCCTGCTGGGCCAGCGCGGCGTGGGCCCGCAGCACCTCGACGGTGCCCTCGTGGCCGCCCTCGCCGGCCAGCCGCTCGGCGGCGGCCAGGCTGTCGGCGGCGCTCAGCTGCGGGACCGCCGGCTCGTGCACCCGGTTGAGCACCAGGCCGGCCAGCGGCATCCGCTCCTCGCGCAGCCGGCCGGCGAAATAGGCCGCCTCCCGGACCGCGTCCGGCTCCGGCGCCGCGACCAGCAGGAACGCCGTCTCCCGGGCCTGCAGGATGCGGTACGTCTGCTCGGCCCGCTGCCGGAAGCCGCCGAACATCGAGTCCAGCGCGGCGACGAAACCGGAGAGGTCGGTGAGCAGCTGCGCGCCGATCACCTTCTGCACCACCTTCGAGAACATCCCGAAGCTCGCCGTGACGAGGCTGAACATGCTCCGCCCGCCACTGCGGGCCGGTGCGAGCAGCAGTCGCAGCATCCGGCCGTCGAGGAAGCGGGAGAGCCGGGCCGGGGCGTCGAGGAAGTCCAGCGCGGAACGGGACGGCGGGGTGTCCACCACGATCAGGTCCCACTCGCCCCGCGCGTGCAGCTGGCCGAGCTTCTCCATCGCCATGTATTCCTGCGTGCCGGCGAAGGTCGAGCTCATGGCCTGGTAGAAGGGGTTGGCGAAGATCTCCGCCGCCTTCGCCGGATCGGTGTGCTGGAGCACCACGTCGTCGAAGGTGCGCTTCATGTCGAGCATCATGGCGTGCAGCTCACCGCCGCTCGCCTCGACGTCGATCCCCTTCACCTGGCGTGGGGTGTTGTCCAGCTCGGTCAGGCCGAGCGACTGGGCCAGCCGGCGGGCCGGGTCGATGGTGAGCACCACCGTCCGCCGGCCGTGCCGCTCGGCCGCCCGCAGCGCCAACGCGGCCGCGGTGGTCGTCTTGCCCACGCCGCCGGCCCCGCAGCAGACCACGATCCGCACGCCGGGGTCGGCGAGGATCTGGTCCACGTCCAGCGGAGGCGCCGCGTCTTCGGAAGGCACCAATCGAGCGTATCGGTCTGGAGGGGGTCTCTGCGCCGTGCCGGCCGCAGGTGTGAGTCAATCGGCCCGAACGAGGGCCCTGGCCAGGGTCTCCAGCCCCGCCCGGTCCACCCCGTCGGGCAGCAGCGGCAGCTCGGTCAGGGGCAGGCCCAGCTCCACCAGGTCGGCCCGGAGCGAGTCCTCCAACTCCCGGCGTACCTGCTGGTCCCGGGCCTCGGCCACCAGGCCGGCGACGGTCCGGCCGTCGGTCGGCAGCCCGGCGGCGGAGAGCCCGCGCTTCAGCTCGGCCGCGGTCACCGCGCGGCCGGCCGGGACCGGGGGCCGGGCCCCGTTGACGATCACCCGGCCGACCGGGAAGCCGAGCTGGTTCAGCTCCGCGATCGCGTCGACCGTCTCCTGGACCGGCATCTCCTCGAGCAGGGTCACCACGTGTACCGCCGTCATCGGCGAACGGAGCAGCGCGGAGACCCCCTCGCTCTGGGTCTTGATCGGGCCCACCTTGGCCAGCCGGGCGGTCTCCGCCGTCACGTTGAGGAACCGGCCGATCCGCCCCGTCGGCGGGGCGTCCAGCACCACCGCGTCGTACATCCGGCGCTGGCCGCTGGTGCGGGTGGTCGCCTCCTTGACCTTGCCGGTGAGCAGCACGTCCCGCAGTCCCGGGGCGATGGTGGTGGCGAAGTCGATCGCGCCGAACTTGCGCAGCGCCCGGCCGGCCGCGCCGAGCCGGTAGAACATGTCCAGGTACTCGAGGAGGGCCTCCTCGGCGTCCACCGCGAGGGCGCGCACCTCGCCGCCGCCCGGGGCGTCGGTCAGGTGCCGCTCCTCGTAGGGCAGCGGATCGGTGCCGAAGAGCTGGGCGATGCCCTGCCGCCCCTCCACCTCGACCAGCAGGGTGCGCCGGCCGCCGGCGGCCAGCCCGACGGCCAGCGCCGCGGCCACGCTGGTCTTGCCCGTGCCGCCCTTCCCGGTCACCACGTGCAGGCGGGCCGGCCACGCGGTGCCGGCCGGGTCGCCCGGTTGCTCAGCTGCTGCCACCCGTCGAGCCTATCCAGGCGACGGGGTCAGGCGACCTCGCAGACCCACCAACCCGTCTTCTGCACGACCGTGAAGCGCAGGTCCTGGTCGGCGACCTTCTCGTCGGAGGTGGTCATGGTGACCCGGGTGGTCACGGTCGCCCGGTCCCCGGTCCGGTTGTCCACCTTCGGGCTGGTCCAGCGGAACCGCGGGTTCTGGTACTGCGTGGCGTACTTCTTGACCTCGGCGACCTTCGCGGCGATCTTCTTGTCGTCGCGGGAGGCGGAGCAGACGAAGGTGGCCGCCTTCCGGGCGTCGCGGTCCTTGTACACGGCGGTGAGGAAGCCGTCCACGGCGACCGTCGGCTCCTTCGCGCCCTGGCCCTCCTCCGCGTTGCGCAGGGTGAGGAACGCGGCCGTGCCACCGCCGCCGCAGAGCAGCACCGCCGCCGCCAGCACGATCGAGGCGATCAGCAGACCGCGCCGCTTCTTCGGGGCCGGCGGCTCCTGGTACCCCGGGTGACCGGGCGGCGGACCGGCGGGACCGGGCCCCGGCGGCGGGAAGCCGGCGCCGGGCGGAGGCGGCGGATAGGCCCCGGAAGCCGGGGGCGGGAAGTTTCCCGAAGGGGGCGGATAGGCCCCGGAAGGCGGCGGGAAGGCGCCCGAAGGCGGCGGCGGATAGGCCCCGGAAGGCGGTGGCGGGAACGCCCCGGGCGGCGTGGCCCCGACGGGCGGCTGCTCGGGCGACGGACCACCGGGCGCGGCGGCGCCGCCGATGGGCGGTTGGGTCATGTCTTCCCCCGGGGTACGGCGCCGTCGCCGCCCCCGGCGGCCGACGCGTGATCCAGCACGCGGGCGAGCGAGGTCGCCCGTCCAGACCGGAAGGGTAGCGGTCGATGGGCGACTTGCCAGCCCCGCGTGTCGGAGCGGTCCCCCGTGCCGCCCGGCGGGAGACGTGCACGGGCCGTCGCGTTGCCGACGAAGGATGTGTCGCATATGTGACTGAACGTGATCGAGGCTGCGCGTCCCGTTGCCGGGACTCCCGGCAGGTCCTACGTTCGTCGCGAGGCGGGGGCCGGACCGGGCAGCGGGTCCGAGCCGGATGGTGGTGACTTTGACCAGGTACGACGCCGGAGGCAGCGCATGCGCGACGCGGAGAACACCCCAAGAGCCCAGTTCCCGCCCGGTGAGCGGGCCGGCCGCCCCGGTGAGGTCGAGGGGCCCGGCACGGGGCCGTCGGTCAACGAGCGGACGTACCGCTCCCCGGTCGAGGTGCTGCGTACGCTGGTCCGCCCCGCCGAGCGCGGCCGGGACGAGGAGGGGCCGGGCTACGTCATCCACCTGCCGGTCCGCGTCCCCGACCTGGCCGCGGCCACCGCGCTGGCCGGCACCGTCGCCACCTCGCTGGGCTTCCTCAACGAGCTGGACCCCGGCGAGACCACGGTCTCGACCGCGGACGACCAGAACAACCGGCACCGGGTCTTCTGCGATCTGCTGCTGCCCGACCGCACCCGCTGCCCGCAGCGGTACGACCACGAGGGGCCCTGCGGCGAACCGCCCGGCACCCCGGAGCAGCGTCCCGCGTCCCGGTAGTTCCGCCGGATCGTAGGCTGTGCCTGACCGAAGTCCATGCCAGGCAAGGGAGCCTTCACCCAATGCAGAAGTGGGAATACGCCACGGTCCCGCTGCTGGTCCACGCGACCAAGCAGATCCTCGACAACTGGGGCGAGGACGGCTGGGAACTGGTCTCCGTGGTTCCCGGCCCGAACCCGGAGCAGCTCGTCGCCTACCTCAAGCGTCCGAAGGCGTGACCGGCATGAGCAACGGACCGCACGCGAAGCTCGCCGAGCTGGGCCTGACCCTGCCCGAGGTGGTGCCGCCGGTGGCCAGCTACGTGCCGGCCGTCCAGTCCGGCCAGCACGTCTACGTCTCCGGCCAGCTCCCGATGGCGGAGGGCAAACTGCTCGCCACCGGCAAGGTCGGCAACGGCGTCTCGGCCGACCAGGCGAAGGACCTGGCCCAGCGGTCCGCGCTGAACGCCCTCGCCGCGATCGACGCGCTGGTCGGGCTGGAGAACGTGGTCAAGGTGGTGAAGCTGACCGGCTTCGTGGCCAGCGCGCCGGGCTTCACCGGCCAGCCGGGCGTGATCAACGGGGCCTCCGACCTGTTCGGCGCCGTCTTCGGCGAGGCCGGCCGGCACGCCCGCAGCGCCGTCGGCGTGGCCGAGCTGCCGCTCGACGCGCCGGTCGAGGTCGAGGTCATCGTCGAGGTCGCCTGAGCGCTCCGCCGCCCTCGCGATCTTGCGGTTTTCGCCCCGGCAGAACGCCCCGAACAGGGACAAACCAGGGACCGCAACTGCAAGATCGCGGGGAGTGGCGGGCGGGGTCGTACGATCGCTGCCATGGGCGGGCATGTGACCGGGGCGGCGGGTGCCCTCGCGGACGAGCTGCCGGGCTGGGTGACGCTGCTGCGCGCGCCGAACCCGGGGCCGATGACGCTCGACGGCACCAACACCTGGGTGCTGCGCGCCCCCGGCGCGGAGCACGCGGTCGTCGTCGACCCGGGTCCGGCGGACGAGGCGCACCTGGCCGCGATCGCGGCGCACGGGCCGGTCGGGTTCGTACTGATCACGCACGGCCACCACGATCACACCGAGGGCGCGCCGCGGCTGAGCGAGCTGCTCGACGGGGCGCCGGTGCTCGCCGTCGACCCGGCGCACACCATCGGCGGCGGGGCGCTGACGCCGGACTTCGCGCTGGACGCCGGCCTGGAGATCCGCCT
The DNA here is from genome assembly GCF_053605645.1 of Micromonospora sp. NPDC003776. NCBI lineage: Bacteria > Bacillati > Actinomycetota > Actinomycetes > Micromonosporales > Micromonosporaceae > Micromonospora > Micromonospora sp. NPDC003776. The sequence goes on along the minus strand of NZ_JBSGJR010000242.1, from coordinate 1,383 downwards.
GCTGAGCACCCCCGGGCACACCGCCGACTCGGTCTGCTTCCTGGTCCGGCACGGCGATGAGCGGGTGGTGCTCACCGGTGACACCATCCTGGGCCGCGGCACCACGGTGGTTGCCCACCCCGACGGGCACCTCGGGGACTACCTGTCGAGCCTGGAGCTGCTGTCGGCGTACCGGGGGATCCCGGCGCTGCCGGGGCACGGCCCGGCGCTGGCCGACTGCGGCGTGGCCGCCGAGTTCTACCTGGCCCACCGGCGGGCCCGGCTCGACCAGGTGCGGGCTGCGGTCGCCGCCGGCGCCACCACCGCGCCCGAGGTGGTCGCGACGGTCTACGCCGACGTCGACCGGTCGCTCTGGTGGGCGGCCGAGTGGTCGGTCCGCGCCCAGCTCGAATACCTCGGGGTGGAGCAGCCGTGACCTGCCCGGTCTGCGGCACGCTCGCCGTCCCGGGGGCGAAGTTCTGCCACAACTGCGGGGCCGCGCTGCCGGCCGCCGCCGCCCTGCCCACCGCCGAGCGGCGGGTGGTCACCGTGCTCTTCGGCGACCTCTCCGACTTCACCTCCTGGTCGGAGGACCTCGACCCGGAACGGGTCGGCGCGGTCACCGACCGGGTGCTGGCCGCCCTCGCCGGCGCGGTCAAGACCTTCGGCGGGCACGTCGACAAGCTGACCGGCGACGGGATCATGGCGGTCTTCGGGGCGCCGGTGGCGCACGAGGACGACGCCGAGCGGGCCGTCCGGGCGGCGCTGTCCATGCAGCGGGCCGTCCGCCGGGTCCTCGACGACGAGCGGGGCGGCGGCGCGCCGCTCGGCCTGCGGGTCGGGCTGAACACCGGCGACGTGATCGCCGGCATCCAGGCCGCGATCGAGTACACGGTCATCGGCGACACGGTGAACACCGCCGCCCGGCTCGCCGACGCCGCCGCCGTCGGCGCCGTCTACGCCGGCGGGCGGACCTCCGCCGCGACCCGGCACGTCGCCTCGTGGCGGGCACTGCGGCCGCTGCGGCTCAAGGGCAAGCGCGAGCCGGTCGAGGCGTACGAGCTGCTCGGCCTCCTGGACGCCCCGGGCACCCGGTCCGGCCTCGGTGACGAGGCACCCTTCGTGGGCCGGGAGACCGAGATCGGGCGGGTCGCCGGCCGGCTCGCCGAGGTGATCGACCGGGGCGAGCCCCGGGTACTGCTGATGACCGCCGAGGCGGGGATCGGCAAGTCCCGGTTCGCCGCCGAGGTGGAACGCCTCGCCGCCGGCTACGACGTGGGCGCCGGCCGGTACGCGGCGCACACCGGCGCCCGGGTGCTCTCGGTCCGCTGCGCCGCGTTCGGCGAGCGGCGTCGGCTCGCCCCCCTCGCCGACCTGGTCCGCGCGGCGGTCGGCCTGCCCAAC
>NZ_JBSGJR010000241.1:0-9528 GCF_053605645.1 Micromonospora sp. NPDC003776 | reverse complement strand
AGGGGCTGGAGTACGACCGTCGCGCCGCGACGGTCGTACTCCGTCCCGTCCGTTCGTCGTCCGAGGTGGCCTCGGACCCCCGGGACGCCGGCCGGGAACGCGGGTGGCGCCGGTGGTCGGTGCCGGCCGTCCTGGTCGGCATCGCGGCGCTGGCGTTTCTCCTGCGGGTGTGGCGGTTGGACGCCCTCGGCTTCAACAGCGACGAGGCCGTCTACGCCGGGCAGGCCGCCTCACTCGCCGGAAACCCCAACTACACGCCGTTCTTCCCGGTGTTCCGCGCCCATCCGATGCTCTTCCAGACCCTCCTGTCGCCGTTCTTCCGCACCGGCGAGGTGGACGTGGCCGGGCGGGTGGTCGTCGCGGTCCTGGGCGTGGCGACGGTACTCGCCGTCCACCTGCTGGGCGCCCGGCTGTACGGCCGGTGGGTGGGGCTGGTCGCGGCGCTGCTCGTCGCGGTCATGCCGTACCACGTGATCGTCACCCGTCAGGTCCTCCTCGACGGGCCGATGGTCCTGTTCTCGACGCTCACGCTGTACTGCCTGGTCCGGTTCGTCCAGGGCCAGCAGCTGCTCTGGTACGTCGCGACAGGGGCCATGCTGGGCGTGACGATGCTGACGAAGGAGACGAGCGTCGTCCTGGCCGGTGGCGTCTACGCCTTCCTGGCGCTGACGCCGATGGTGCGCCGGCCGGTACGGATGTCGTTGCTCGCGGTGGTCGCGATGCTGGCGGTCTTCCTGACCCACCCGGTGTCGCAGGCGTTGGCCGGGCGCACCCAGACCGGCAAGAGCTATCTGGTGTGGCAACTGTTCCGGCGGCCCAACCACTCGATGGGCTTCTACGCCGAAACCGTGCCGGCGGCGATGGGACTGCTCGTGGTGGCCGCGGCCGTCGGGGGCCTGTGGTGGCTGCGCCGGCACCGCTCCTGGCGGGAGACGCTGCTGCTGTCGTGGATCGCCGCACCGGTGGTGTTCTTCCAGCTGTGGCCGGTCAAGGGGTTCCAGTACCTGCTGCCCGCGGCGGCGCCCGTCGCGGTGCTCGCCGCCCGGGCGCTGACCGGGATGCCGGTGCCGGACCGCGTCCGCCGGCTGTTCCAGCGGGCCGGCCGGCCGGGCGACGCCGGACCGGTCCGGGCCGTGCGGGCCGCGCTGATCGCGGTGGTCACGCTCAGCCTGCTCGTCCCCAGCTGGAACGCGGTCAACCGGGCCGACAACGCGACCTTCCTCGCCGGCTCCGGTGGTGTGCCGGGCGGCCGGGAGGCCGGTCGGTGGCTGGCCGCGAACACGCCGAAGGGGTCGGTGGTGCTCACCCTCGGCCCGTCGATGGCGAACATCATCCAGTACTACGGCCACCGGCGCAGCTACGGGCTCTCGGTCAGCCCGAACCCGCTGCGGCGCAACCCGTCGTACGAGCCGCTGCCCAACCCCGACCGCTGGCTGCGTAACAACGACCTGCAGTACGTCGTCTGGGATTCCTTCTCCGCCGGGCGCTCGGCGTTCTTCGCCGAGCGGCTGATGGTCCTGATCCGCCGCTACCACGGCCGCGTCGTGCACACCGAGTACGTCGACGGGACCGATCGCACGGGGGCCCGCGTCCCGGTGCCGGTGATCATCATTTACGAGGTGCGTCCATGACCAACCCCACTCCCCCGCGCCACCGCCTCGGCCGCCTGGTGGCGCGCGCGCTGCTGGTCGCCGGCCTGCTGGCACTCGCGGACCCGGCCGCGGCCGCGCACGCCGCATCCCGGACGGCGGCCCCGCCGAGCCCCACCACGCCGATCGACCACTTCGTCTTCCTGATGCAGGAGAACCACACCTTCGACAACTACTTCGGCACCCGGCCCGGGGTCGACGGGATCCCAGCGGACACCTGCGTGCCGGTCCACCGGGGCCGGGCCCAACCCTGCGTGAAGCCGTTCCACCTGGGCGAGTTGGGCAGCCTCGACCTCGACCACTCCGCCGAGGCCTTCCGGGTGCAGTACAACAACGGCCGGATGGACGGCTTCGTCGAGGGGGTGAGCACGCAGGGCAAGAACGGGAAGCTCGCGATGGCCTACTACGACGACCGCGACCTGCCGTACTACTGGAACATCGCGGACGAGTACGTGCTCTTCGACCGCTTCTTCAGCTCCTCCAACTCCGGCAGCATCCGCAACCACATGTTCCGGGTGACCGGCAGCCCGGGCGCCACGGGGCCGGCGGAGTCGATCCCGCCGGGCGGCTGGGGCGACATCCCGACCATCTTCGACCGGTTGGAGGCCGCCGGCATCAGCTGGAAGTTCTACGTGGAGAACTACGACCCGACCATCACCTTCCGCTCCCGCACCAGCGAGGAGGACGTCGACCGGGGGGCGCAGGTGATCTGGGTGCCGCTGCTGGCGTACGCGCGCTACGTCGACGATCCCCGGCTGTTCGGCAAGATCGTCGATCTGGACCAGTACTACGAGGACGCCGCCAAGGGCCAGTTGCCCGCCGTCTCGTTCATCGCCCCGGCAGGCGACAGTGAACATCCGCCGGGCAGTGTCCGGGCCGGCCAGACCCTCGTCCGTACGCTGCTGACGCAGCTGATGCGCTCGCCGAACTGGAACTCGTCGGCCTTCCTGTGGTCGTACGACGACTGGGGCGGCTGGTACGACCACGTGCCACCGCCGCAGGTCGACAAGTACGGCTACGGCTTCCGGGTGCCGGCCCTGCTGGTCAGCCCGTACGCCCGACGCGGCCATGTCGACTCCACCACCCTCGACTTCACCTCCGTGCTGAAGTTCATCGAGGTCAACTGGCGGCTGAAACCCCTGGCCGAACGGGACCGCAAGGCGAAGACGTTCCTCGACGCGTTCGACTTCGACCGACCACCACGGCCGGCGGTCTTCCTCGGCACCGAACGCACGCCACCGGTCGTGCACAGACCGAACCCGGTGCCGGTGTACGCCTCGTACGCCGTCACGGGCAGCCTGGTGGCGGCGCTGGTCGGCGTCGCGACGCTGCGGCGGCGGCGATGGACCTGACCCGGCGGATCGTGCGGGCCGCCCTGCTGTCGCTGGCCGCGGCCGTGCTGACGGTGATCGTGCTGCCGGGCGCCGCGAGCGCGCGGCCGGGGCCGGCCCGGGCGGGAACCCTGCACCTGCAGACGGTGCCGCCGCTGCCCGGCGTGGTGGTCAAGGTGGACGGGCGGGTGGCCCGCTCCGACGCCAAGGGGCGGATCGCGGTCCGGGTTCGCAATTTCGCCGGCCTGGCCGAGCGGATCGTCGTGCCGGAGACGCGGATCAGTCCGGATCGCAAGGTCGTCTTCGACCGGTTCCGGGGCAACGTCGACGCCGCCGGCCGCGGCAAGGTCGTGGAGCTGGGGATGAGAACCACCCGGCTGGTGTCGTGGAGCTTCATCGACCGGTTCGGCGACACGGTGCCGGCGGACCGGGTCACCGCCATGCGGCTGCGCAGCAACACCGGTGAGATCCACGACCTGACGGGTGCCCAGGTGGCTCAGCCGCTCTGGGTCGCCGAGAGCCGTACCCAGCAGGGCCCGCAGGGCCTGGTGTCCAAACAGCTCTACTACGTGGTCGACAGCGCGATGGTCGACGGCACCTCCGTGGTCAACCGCGCCGGACAGAAGTTCGTGCCGTGGGAGCAGCAGGCCTGGGTGGTGCAGCTGCTCTTCTTCCGGGTGTCGTTCACCGCGACCGACATGTTCTTCACCCGGCAGGTCGGCGACGGCATCCAACTCACCCGCGCCGACGGCGCCGTCCAGCGGCTACCGTTCGGCCACGACGGCACGGCGGTGGTGCCCGACCTGCCGCGCGGCACGTACACGATCACGGTCTTCGGCGGTGGCGTGTCGTTCGGGCGCCCGGTCAGTATCAGCAAGGACCAGCAGGTGACGCTCACCGTGATCAGCGTGGCCGACCTGACCCTGGTGACGCTCGCGGTCCTGGTCGTCGCGGTGGGTCTGGTGCTGTTCGGGCGTCCGCACCTGCTCGCTCGGCTGCGCCGGGCCGTCCAGCTCGGGGCGGCCCGTGCCAGGGGCCGGAAGCCGCCCCGATCGAGGCACCGCCGGCGGCCGCGGACGCGACGGGAGCCGGCCGCCCCGGCGTCGGCACCGGCCACGGCGGACCGGCGGCGGGAACGGCTCGGGGCCGGGGTGACACTGCTGGTGCTGCTCGCCGCGGTGACCGGCGCGCTCCTGCCGCCGCAGGCAGCGCGCGCCGACACCGGCCGACCGCAGGGCTCCCCGCACCCCTCGGCCGCCCCCGTCCCGATACTCGCCTACTACTACATCTGGTTCAATCCGACGTCCTGGAACCGCGCGAAGATCGACTATCCGCTGCTCGGCCGGTACTCCAGCGATGACGTGGAGATCATGCGGCGGCACGTGCGGATGGCCAAGTCCGCCGGCATCACCGGATTCCTGGTGTCGTGGAAGCACACACCGCAGCTCGACGAGCGCCTGGCCAAGCTCATCGAGGTGGCCCGCGAGGAGCACTTCCACCTGGGCATCGTGTACCAGGGGCTCGATTTCTCCCGTACGCCGCTGGCCTTCGACACCGTCCGCACCGACCTGGCGTACTTCGCGACCCGGTACGCCACCGACCCGGTCTTCGACATCTTCGGCCGGCCGGTGGTCGTGTGGACCGGCAGCGACCGGTTCACGGCGGACCAGATCCGGGCCACGGTCGGCGGCGTACGCGGGAAGCTGCTGGTGCTCGGCAACGCCAAGAGCGTCGCGGACGTGGAGGCGAGCCAGGGCGTGCTGGACGGCCAGGCCTACTACTGGTCGTCCGTCGACCCGACGGCCGGTGCCAGCGGGCGGAAGTTGGCGGACATGTCCCGGGCGGTGCACCGGCGCGGCGGGTTGTGGATCGCCCCGGTCGCACCCGGCTTCGACGCCCGGCTGGTCGGTGGCAAACGGGAGGTGCCCCGCCGGGAGGGGGCGACCCTGCGCGCCTCCTTCGCCGCGGCGCGCCTGTCCGAACCGGACGCGATCGGAGTGATCAGCTGGAACGAGTTCAGCGAGAACACCCACATCGAGCCGAGCGAGCGCTTCGGCTCGCTCGACATCAACGTCCTCGCCGACCTGCTCGGCGCGCGGGCCGACGTGAACGTACCGGCGGACAGCAGCGACCCGGGCGACGGCGACCACTGGGGGCTCAGTGGCCGGGGCGCCCTCGTCGTCACCGGCGCGGCGGTCGTGGCGTTACCGCTGGGAGTCCTCCTGCGGCGACGTCGCCACCCGGCCGGTGTTCCTCCCGGCCGACTGACCGGCACGGACGCGGATGGCGACGCCGACCGCTGACGCTGTTCCGCTCCTGGGGAGGGCGTGGCGTTGCCGCGCCGGTTGCTCCGCTTCTCGATCCGAACCGGGGAAACACAAGCTGGAGGTCTACCGATGAAGCTGGGCAGAACGACCCGACCGCGGGTCGCGGCGGCGGCCGTCGCCGTGGTCGTCGCCGCCGGGCTGACCCTGGTCGAGAGCGGTCGCGCGGAGAGCGCCTCCCCGACCTGCCACACGTCGGCCGCGCCGGCCGGCTACACGGTGCTGGTCTGCCTCACCCAGCCGCCGGCCGGGGGCACCGTGGTTGGCGACACCGCCGTGGCGGCGACGGTCAACGTGACGGTCGGCACGAGCCCGGGCGTGGCCAAGACCGAGTGGTCCATCGACGGTCAGTACCTGCTCACCGATTTCCAGTCGCCGCACCAGTTCACCCTCTCCTCGGCGGACTTCGCCGACGGCGCGCACACGATCGGCGTCTCGGCGAAGATGCGCGACGGGTACGTCACCCCGGAGGTGGTCATCGCCGTCACCTTCGCCAACGGCAACGCCACCGCGCCGCCGAACACCCGGCAGTGGTCGGTGCCGCCGATCCACGCCCGCGGTCCGCAGGAACCCTTCGTGGTGGCCGCCGTCGGTGACGGCGCCGGCGGGGAGACCAACGCCCAGAACGTGACCAACGCGATCGTCGGCTGGAATCCGGACCTGTTCCTGTACCTGGGCGACGTGTACGAGGAGGGCACGCTCACCGAGTTCAAGAACTGGTACGGCGGCCCCACGGCCTACTACGGGCGGCTGCGCGAGGTCACCACCCCGGTCCTCGGCAACCACGAGTACACCGGCAACGTGGCCGACGGCTACTTCAGCTACTGGGACAACATCCCGCACTACTACAGCTACGACGCCAACGGCTGGCACTTCATCGCCATCGACTCGACCAGCAACTACAACCGGGTCGCGCCGGGCACCCCACAGTACGAGTGGCTGGCCGCGGACCTGGCCGCCAACCGCAGCCCCTGCACGATGGTGTTCTGGCACCACCCACTGTTCAGCGTCGGCTCGGAGGATCCGGCGCCCCGGATGCAGCCCATGTGGGACCTCATGGCCGCGAACGGGGTCACGCTGCTCGCCACCGCGCACGACCACAACTACCAGCGCTGGGCGCCCCTGGGGGCGGGCGGTACGCCCGCCGCCGACGGCATCGTCGAGCTCGTGGTGGGCGGTGGGGGCCACTCGAGCCAGGGCTTCACCGCCGCCGACCCGCGGGTGGTGAAGACGAACAAGAGTTACGGCGCGATGCGCATGGAACTCTTCGGCAACCGGGCCGAGCTTCAGTACTACGCGGCCGGCGCCGCCAGCAGCACCCTGGTCGACTCGTCGACCGTCTCCTGCAAGGGCACGGACGGGCTCGCCCCGAGCGCACCGGCCGGCCTGACCGCGACCGGGAACCCGACCCCCTCGGTGAGTCTGGCCTGGACCGCGGCGACCGACAACTACGGCGTGACCGGCTACCGGGTGTACCGCGACGGCGCTCCCGTGGCCGACCTGCCGGCCGCGGCGACCTCCTGGGCGGACCCCGCCGCCGCCGGCGCGACCCGCTACGAGTACGCCGTCGACGCCGTCGACGCCGCCGGGAACCGGTCGGTGCGGAGCACGCCGGCGACCGTGACCGTCCCCGGCCCGGACCTCACGCCGCCCACCGTGCCGGGCGGGCTCGTGGCCACGCCCTCCCCCGACGCGGTCACGCTCACCTGGTCGCCGTCGGCGGACAACGTCGGCGTCACCGGGTACGAGGTCCTCCGCGACGGCGCCTCGGTGGCGACGGTGACGACCACGACCTACGCCGACAGCACGGTGCCGGCGAACGAGTCGCACCGCTGGACCGTACGCGCGGTGGACGCGGCCGCGAACGCCAGCGCGGAAGCCGGCCCGGTCACCGCCACCCGGGACACGCTGACCCCATCCGCCCCGCCGAACCTGCGGGTCACCGGCGTGACACCGGGGGCGGTCAGCCTCGCCTGGGACCCGTCGACCGACAACGTCGGGGTCGTGCGCTACCAGGTCCTGCGCGACGGCGACGTCCTGGCGTCGGTCTCGTCCGGGACGGCGTTCGTCGACGACACGGTCGCCAGCACCCGCACGTCGCACACGTACACGGTGACGGCGGCCGACGCCGCGGGGAACGTCTCCGCTCCGAGCAACCCGGTGACCGTCACCACCGCCGACGCCAGCCCACCCACCGTGCCCGCCGACCTGCAGGCCGTCGCGGAGGGGCCGAACCGGGTCGGCCTGTCATGGGCGCCCGCGACGGACGACACCGCCGTCGCGGGATACCGGGTGTACCGCAACGGCTCGGTCCTCGCCACGACGACCGGCGCGACCTTCACCGACAGCACCGCCCTGTCGGAGACCTCCTACTCGTACGCGGTCACGGCCTTCGACGCGGCGGGCAACGTCTCGGACCCGAGCACGCCGGCCCTGGTCACCACGCCCTCGGCCACCTCCTTCGGCACGGTGGCCGACACCTACGTCAAGGCGTCCAGCCCGACCAGCAGTTACGGAAGCACTCCGGTCGTACGGGTCGACGGCGACCCGGCCACGAACGCCTATCTGAAGTTCACCGTGACCGGGCAGACCGGCACGGTGCTGCGGGCCCGGCTGAGGATCCTGGTGGCGGCCGGCTCCTCCAGCGGTTTCGTGGTCCGCGCCGTGGCCGACTCCACCTGGTCGGAGTCATCGATGAACTGGAACAACGCCCCGGTGATCGGCAGCACGACGATCGCCGCCAGCGGCCGAACGACGAGCGGCACCTGGGTCACCCTCGACATCACTCCGTTGGTCAGCGGGAACGGCACGGTCACCGTCGCGTTGACCTCCAGCGGCGCCTCGTCGAGCAGCTACGCCAGCCGCGAGTCCGGTACGCCGCCGCTGTTGCTGCTGGACATGGCCTCATGAGCGGCCGGGAGGGCCCCGCCGGCTAGGAGCCCGCCTGGTCCCGGGCCCGCGCCCCCGCCTCGGGCACCGCGGCGGGGGCGGGCCGGAGCCGGGCGGTCACCCGGTCCATCGCGTCCCCGAGCACCGCGCCGGTCATCGGCAGCAGCGGGCTGGACCGCATCACCGCCAGCTCCTCGGCCGGCGAGGTCGCCCCGTCGAGGAAGCGCAGCACCCGCTCGGCGGGGTTGCGGTCGAAGAGCCGCGCGAAGAAGTCCACCCCGCTGACGTGTCCCCGGTCCAGGGCGCGCAACGCCACCGCGTCCATCCACAGGTGACGGTGCGGGTAGGCAGGCGCCGGCACCGGCGGCCGGCCGGCGGCCAGCGCGCGGGCCACCTGGTCGGCCTGGCGGAGCATCGCGGAGAAGGTGAACCCGGTGGAGGGGCGGGTGGCGCCGCCGGCGGTGCCGAGCCGGACCACCCGGGCCGACGGGCGGCGCGGGAACGGGCCGTCGGTCATCGGGATGACACCGTTCTCCACCTCCCGCACCCGCAGCGCGGTCAGGTCCAGGCCGAGCCGGCCCGCATAGTCGCGCAGCGCCGCGTCGTACGCCGCGTCGGGCAGCACGGCGGGTGAGAACTCGGTGTATTCGACCAGGGCGTACCGGTCGCTGACCGGCAGCACGTAGCCGAAGGAGACGCCCCGGGCCGGCTGCGGGGTGCGGAAGTCCATCAGCACCGCGCGTTCGGGGTCGAAGGTGGCCCGGTCCGCCTCCAGCCACCAGCCCCGGAAGTGCTGCAGCCAGCTGGTCCGCCCCGGCCGGGCAGGCGGGCGGGGGCGGGAGTCGAGCACCCAACCGGCCCGGACCAGCGGCCGCCCCTCCGGGTCGGGCACGGTCACCCGGTGCCCGTCGTCGCGCAGCTCCCCGGCCGGGGCGCCGATCCGCACCGCGCCCAGCCGCCGCTCGGCCGCGGCAGCCCGGTCGTAGACCGGGGCGGAGCGGAGCATGGCGTACCGGAGGGGGGTGAGCGACAGCGCGCGGCGGCCCGCGGGCGTGACCACGTCGACCCGCGACCAGCTGGCGCTCAGAAGCGGGTCGAGGTCGGTGCCCGGCGGCCCCCAGAACGCCCAGGTGCGGTCCTGGCCCCGCTTGCGCACCGGGTCGACCACGGCGACCCGCAGGCCGGTCAGGTCGTGCCGGTCCAGGGCGGCCAGGACCAGGGAGGCGGCACCGCCGCCGCCCACCAGCGCGAGATCGACGTCGGCCGGGGATGCGTCCACCCGCCCACGCTGTCACACCCCCGCCCCGCACCGGCCGGGACCCCGCCGGCCGCCGC
>NZ_JBSGJR010000240.1:0-9535 GCF_053605645.1 Micromonospora sp. NPDC003776 | reverse complement strand
GCCAGGCCGACGACGGCGATCGCCAGGCCCCAGCCGGTCGCCCCGGTGAGGGCCACGGCGAGGAACGCCAGCACCGCCAGCCCGGTGGTGAGCACCCGGGCGAGCAGCTTCCGGACCAGGTCACCACGCATGTCGCCGGTCGCCTCCGTACCGTCAGCCGGCGTCGACGCCGCTGGACAGCTCGTCCTCCGCGCCGCCGGTCGACTGCGCGGGCACCGCCACGACCGGCTCGCCCGGCGCCCGGCGTACGTCGATGACCTGGCCGGTGAGCTCGGAGATCAGCACGTCCAGCGAGGCCTGCGCGACGGCCTCGGCCGACAGCAGCGTGTGCTCCGGCTCCTCGCCGAACGCCTTGGTCCGCATCGGGGTGGCGGTGCGCTCCGGGTTGACGCAGTTGACCCGGACGCCGAACTCCGCCCACTCGTCGGCGAGCGCCTGGGTGAGGTTGACCAGCGCCGCCTTGGTGGCGGAGTAGAGCGCGTACTGGGCCCGGCCCCGGGTGTAGGAGCTGGAGGTGTAGAGCAGCAGCTGGCCCTTGGTCTGCTGGAGGTACGGCAGGGACTGCCGGGCGGCGATGACCGGGCCGACGAAGTTGACCTGGAGGACCCGGTCCATCGTCTCCTGGTCCATCTCGGCCAGCGCGCCCTTCTCCAGGATGCCGGCGGTGACCACCACGTAGTCGATCCGGCCGGTCGCCTCGAAGGCGGTCTTGAGCGCGGCCTCGACGTCCTGGGCCCGCTCGACGTGGGTGCCGGTGCTGGAGCGGCTGAACGGGAAGACCTGCGCGCCGTAGCGGCGGGCCAGCTCGGCCAGGTCGTGGCCGATGCCGTAGCTGCCGCCGAAGATCACCACGGTGCGGCCGGCCAGTTCCTCGGTGTAGCTGCGGTGGTCGCTGAGCCGCGGCGCCTGGGCGGCGGCGAGCTGGAAGAGCTTGTCCGCCAGGTGCACGTCGACCGGGTGGGTGACCTTGATGTTCTCGTCCGACCCGTCGATCACCTTGATCGGGGTGCCGGGCAGGTAGCGCAGCACCACGCCGCAGTCGTCGGTGGCGGCGAAGTTCGGGTCGCCCTCGGCGAGGCGGTAGGCCTCGCGGATGGTGCCGGAGCGGAAGGCCTGCGGGGTCTGCCCGCGCCGCAGCGTCGACCGGACCGGGATGTCGACGATGCAGTCCTCCTCGTCGACCTGGATGATCGTGTCGGCCGAGGGGATCGCGACGTCGACGGCCGAGTACGCCCAGAGCGCGTTGACGCACTCGCGGACGATCCGGGCGCTCACCAGCGGGCGGACCGCGTCGTGGAAGAGGATGTTGACGTCGCCCTCGCCGACCGCGTCCAGCGCGATCCGGGTGGTCGCGTTGCGGGTGTCGCCGCCCTCGATGACCTTGCTGACCTTACGAAAGCCGGCCTTGTCGACGATCTGCTGGGCCTCGGCGACGTGGCCGGCGGCCATCAGCACGATGATCTCGTCGATCTCCGGGGCGGCCTCGAAGACGGCCAGGGTGTGCTCGATGATCGGCTTACCGGCGATCTTCAGGAGCTGCTTGGGGATGCCCAGGCCGAGCCGGGTCCCCGTGCCGCCGGCCAGCACCACCGCCACCGTCCGCGCGGGCCGCCACGGTGTCGCCGCCGCCGCTGCGGCGTCCGGGCTGGTGGTGTGGTCCTGCGTCATTGCCGATCCTCACTCTCAACGATGCCCAACGATGGGGGATGGCCGCCGGGCGACCGGATGAACCCTAACGTGTCTGTTCGGATGACCCACACCGGTGACGGGGCATGTCGGCGTCCACTGGTCACCGGGTGGGCACTCCGACGTTACCTGCCGTTCGAGAAGTCCTCGTAGGCCCGGATGACCTCGTCGGTGGGGCCGTCCATCCGCAGCTCGCCCGATTCCAGCCAGATCGTCCGTTCGCAGGTGTCCCGGATCGAGGAGAGCTGGTGGCTGACCAGGAACACCGTGCCGGCACTCTCCCGCAGCTCCCGGACCCGCTGCTCGCTGCGCTTGCGGAAGCCCTTGTCGCCGGTGGCCAGCGCCTCGTCGACGAGCAGCACGTCGTGCTTCTTCGCCGCGGCGATGGAGAAGCGCAGCCGGGCGGCCATGCCGGAGGAGTAGGTGCGCATCGGCAGCGAGGCGAAGTCGCCGCGCTGGTTGATGCCGGAGAACTCGATGATCTCCGGGGTGAGCCGGGCGACCTCCGCGGGCGCCATGCCCATGGCCAGGCAGCCCAGGGTGACGTTCCGCTCGCCGGAGAGGTCGTTGAGCAGCGCGGCGTTGACGCCGAGCAGGGACGGCTGGCCCTGGGTGTAGATCGCGCCGCGGTCGACCGGGAGCAGCCCGGCGATGGCCCGCAGCAGGGTGGACTTGCCCGAACCGTTGCTGCCGATCAGGCCGATCGCCTCGCCGCGGTACGCGGTGAAGCTGACCCCCTTGACCGCGTGCACCTCGCGCACGTTGGGCGCCTGGGTGCGCTTGACCAGCCGGCGCAGCGCGGCGACCGGGCTGCTGCCGGCGGTGGCGCCCTTGTGCACCCGGTAGACGATGTGCGCCTCGTCCACCACCACGGTGGGGATCCGCGGCTGGAGGGTCGGCAGCGCCTGCGTCGCCTCGTCGGAACCGGTGAAGTGCTCAACCACGGCCGTACTCCTGTTCGCCGCGCCAGAAGTAGATGAAGCCACCGACGCCGGCCAGCACGGCCCAGCCGGCCGCCACCAGCCAGAGCTGGGTCAGCGACTCGTTGAGCATCGGCGCCTGCTCCAGCAGCGCGTACCGGGCCAGCTCGATGTAGACCAGCATCGGGTTGAACTCGATCAGCGTGGCGGCCCACTCCGGCAGCCGGTTGAACAGCCGCACGCTGTAGAGCACGCCGGAGCCGTACATCCAGGTACGCATGATGAACGGCATGACCTGCTTCAGGTCGCTGGCCTTGGCGCCCATCCGGGCGACGATCAGCACCACGCCGGCGTTGAACACCGCCTGGAGCAGCAGCGCCGGCGGCAGCAGCAGCCATTCCAGGGTGAGCGGCTCGCCGGTGACCAGCACGATGCCGATCAGCACGATCATCGAGGCCAGCAGCTGCTGGAACTGGGTGAGCGTGGCGGCCAGCGGCAGGCTGGCCCGGGGGAAGTGCAGGGCCCGGATCAGGCCGAGGTTGCCGCTGATCGACTGCGTCCCGGCCAGGATCGCGCTCTGCGTGAAGTTGAAGATGAACAGGCCGGTGGTCAGGTACGCGATGAAGTTCGGGATGGAGTTCTGCGCGAGCACCAGGCCGAAGATCAGGTAGTAGACCGCCGCGTTGGTCAGCGGGGTCAGCACCTGCCAGATCTGACCCAGCTTGGCGTTGCTGTAGGAGGCGACGAGCTTGGCGTTGGCGTACGCGGCAACGAAGTGCCGGTAGGCCCAGAGTCGGCGGCTGTACTCGACCAGCGAGGGCCGCTCGCCGGCGACCCGCAGGCCGTGTCGAGCGGCCAGCTGCGCCTGGTTCAGGCCCGCGTCGGGGCCGGCCAGGGCGGTGTTGGCCATGAGCTGGGCGCTCCGATCTTTCGTACCAACGGGACGGGGGTGACGATGAGCTGGCCCGGTGCGCCCGCGGGTGCCGGAGCGGGCTCGTCGCGGGGTGGACGGTAGTCCAAAACACGTCGGGACGCAACCGTACCGTCGTTGCGGTACATTGTCCCACGTGACAGCCGAGAAGAGTCTCACGTGACGACCGGGAAGAGGCGTACGCCGGCCGGTGCGGCGGTGCTGCGGGGCGAGATCACCACGGCCATCCGCAAGGCCCTGATGCAGGAACTGGCCGCCGTGGGCTACGGCCGGCTCTCCATCGAGGCGGTCGCCCGGCGGGCCGGGGTGAGCAAGACCGCCGTCTACCGGCGCTGGAGTTCGAAGCTCGACCTGGTGCTGGAGACGGTCGTGGCGGCCGCCGGCAACAAACTGCCGGCGTTGGACACCGGCAGCCTCCGCGGCGACCTCGACCTGCTGTTCCAGGTCGTCACGCACGCCCTGCGCCACCCGCTGGCTTCCCAGATCATTCCCGACCTGCTCGCCGAGGCCGCCCGGAACCCGACCCTGGACCAGGCGCTCCAGCAGGTGCTGCGCAGCAAGCAGCAGGAGATCGGCGGGCGGCTGGTCGAGCGGGCGGTCCGCCGCGGCGAACTCCCGGCCGGGGTGGACCTGGACGCGGCGGTCGATCTGATCGTCGGGCCGCTCTACTGGCGGCTCGCCATCGTCCGGGAGGCGCCGACCGACGCGTACCTGGAGGCGCTGGTGGACGCGGTGGCCGCCGGGCTGGCCGCGGCGCCGGCGGTGCCCCGCCAGCGCGAGGTCGCGGTCGCCGACCCGGCGGTCTGACCGCTGGAGGCGGGACTCGCCGCGGACCGGCCCCACCACGGGGACCGGGAAGCGGTCAGCCGGCCTGGTTGACCGGGAGCCGGGAGACGATGTGCCGGGCGATCTCCAGCGAGCTGGTGGCCGCCGGGGAGGGCGCGTTCAGCACGTGCACCTGCCGGTCGCCCTCGACGATCAGGAAGTCGTCCACCAGACCGCCGTCGGGCAGGATCGCCTGCGCCCGTACGCCGGCGCCGGCCGGCACGATGTCCGCGGGGGTGAGCTCCGGCACGAGCCGGGCGAGGCTGGCCGCGAAGCGCTTCTTGGACAGCGAGCGGGCGACCTCGGTGAGGCCGTACCGGTAATGCTTGCGGCCCAGCGCCCACAGGCCCCGGTAGGTCAGTTCGTCCCAGACGTCCCGCAGGCTGATCCGGCCCCACGAGTACCCCTCGCGGGCGGTGGCGAGCACCGCGTTCGGCCCGGCGTGCACGCTGCCGTCGATCATCCGGGTGAGGTGCACCCCGAGGAACGGGAACTGCGGATCCGGCACCGGATAGATCAGCCCCCGGACGAGGTCCCGGCGCTGCGGCGCGAGTTCGTAGTATTCACCCCGGAATGGGATGATGCGGACCGGAGTGGACACTCCCGACAGCCGGGCGATCCGGTCGGCGTGCAGGCCCGCGCAGTTGATCAGCACATCCCCGGCGACCTCGCCCCGGGTGGTGCCGACCACCACCTCGTTGCCGCGGTTGGTGACCGTGGTCACCTCGGTGCCGGTACGCAGGTCCGCGCCGCCCGCGGCGAGCAGCTCGGCCAGCTTGCGACAGACCGCGCCGAAGTCGACGATGCCGGTGGAGGCGACGTGCAGCGCCGCCACCGCCGCCACGTGCGGCTCGTACTCGCGGGCCTCGTCGGCGCCGATCAGCTTCACCGGCAGCCCGTTGGCGAGCGAGCGCTCGTGCAGGTCGTGCAGGCGGGGCAGCTCGGCGGGGTCGGTGGCCACGATGAGCTTGCCGCAGACGTCGTACGCCAGGTCGTGCTCGGCGCAGAACTCCTTCATCGAGGCGCTGCCGGCCTTGCAGAGCGTGGCCTTCAGGCTGCCCGGCTTGTAGTAGACGCCGGCGTGGATCACCCCGGAGTTGTGCCCGGTCTGGTGGGCGGCCCAGCCGGATTCCTTCTCCAGCACGGTGACCGAGTCCCCGGGGCGGTCGGTCATCAGCCGGTGCGCCACGGCGAGCCCGACGATGCCGCCACCCACGACCACGAACCTTGTCATCTTCATCTCCCCAGGCCGACGCCGCGACCGATGGTAACGAAGGGGGCCGTGCGCCCGACTCGCGCCCGACCCCCGGGGGTGGCCTACACTTCACCGGGTCCATCACTCGGGGAGTCTTATGTCTGAGGTCATCGCGCTCGGTCAGCCCACGGTCGGTGAGGCCGAACTCGCCGCCATCGCCGAGGTCTTCGCCTCGGGCTGGCTCGCAGGTTCCGGGCCCACCAGCCGTCGCTTCGAGGAGCGCTTCGCCGCCGCCGTCGGCACCACGCACGCCCTCGCCACGAGCAACTGCGGCTCGGCGCTGCACCTGGCTCTGCTCACTCTCGGTGTCAAGCCGGGCGACGAGGTCATCGTCGGCGACTACACCTTCCCGGCCACCGGCCACTCGGTGATGTGGACCGGGGCCAAGCCGATCTTCGCCGACGTCCGCCCGGACATCTGGACGGTCGACCCGGCCGCGGTCGAGGCCGCCATCACCCCGCGGACCGTCGGCATCATCGCCGTCGACGCGTTCGGCCAGCCGGCCGACTACGACGAGCTGCGCGCCATCGCGGACAAGCACGGCCTGTTCCTGGTCGAGGACGCCGCCTGCTCCGCCGGCGCCACCTACAAGGGCCGCCCGGCCGGCAGCCTCGCCGACGTCGCCACCTTCAGCTTCCACGGCCGCAAGGGCATCACCGCGGGCGAGGGCGGGGCGTACGTCACGAACCGGGACGACCTGGCCGCGCACGCCCGCAAGCTGCACACCTACGGCGTCGAGGGCGCGCTCACCCGGGCCGAGCTGTCGAACCTGCCCATCCCGACCTTCACCGAGCTGGGCTACAACTACCGGCTCTCCGACGTCGCCGCGGCCATCATGATCGCCCAGCTGGACCGGCTGCCGGACCTGCTGGCCACCAAGCGCGCGATCGCCGCCCGCTACGGCGAGCTGCTCAAGGACCACGAGCTGATCACCACGCCGTACGAGGCGCCGGACCGCGAGCACCCGTGGCAGTCGTACGTGGTCACCCTCGACCCCAGGGTGGACCGCGGCGCCGTGGCGCTGGAGCTGCGCCAGCGCGGCGTGCAGTGCACCTTCGGCACCTACGCCTCGCACGTCCAGCCGCTCTACGGCCAGACCGACCCGTGCCCCGTGTCGGCCGACCTCTTCGCCCGCCACCTGGCGATCCCGATGCACGCCAACCTCACCGACGCGCAGGTCGAGACCGTCGCGGCGACCCTCACCGAGGTCGTCGACTCCATCGCCACCCGCTGACAAACCCCCCCAGGAAGGACACCGTCCACCATGTCGAAGCAGACCGTCTTCATCACCGGAGGCGCGGGCTTCATCGGCCTGCACGTGGTCCCCATGCTGTTGGAGAAGGGCTACCGGGTCCGCATCTTCGACAACATGTTCCGCGGTGACCGGGACCGGATCGCCGAGCTGGTGGCCGCCGGCGACGTCGAGCTGATCGACCAGGACGTCCGCTACGGCGGCGCCGTGCACGCGGCCATGAAGGGCTGCGACTACGTCATCCACCTCGCCGCCGTCTCGATCAACAAGAGCCAGGCCGACCCGTACGAGTCGATCGACATCAACATGGTCGGCAACCACAACGTCTTCGCCGCCGCCGCCGACCACGGCGTCAAGCGGCTGGTCTTCGCGTCGTCCGCCTCGGTGTACGGCGACCCGAAGAAGCTGCCGATGCACGAGGACGACCGGCTCGACCCGCTGACCCCGTACTGCATCTCGAAGCGGGCCGGCGAGGACCTGCTCGGCTTCTACCAGCGCAGCAAGGGCCTGAACTGGATCGCCCTGCGCTTCTTCAACGTGTACGGCCCGGGCCAGAAGCCGACCGCGTACTACACCTCGGTGATCAACCACTTCGTGAAGCGGCTCAAGAACGGCGAGCCGCCGGTCATCGACGGCAAGGGCGAGCAGTCGATGGACTTCATCCACGTCCACGACATCGCCCGGTCGGTGGTCGCCGCCATGGAGGCCGAGCAGGGCAACGTGCCGATCAACATCGGCACCGGCATCGACACCTCGATCGCCACCCTCGCCGAGATCCTCATCAAGGCGGTCGGCGTCGACGTGCAGCCGCAGTTCAACCCGCGTGAGGTGCTGGTCAGCCGCCGGGCGGCGGACATCACCCGGGCCAAGGAGGTGCTCGGCTGGGAGCCGACCATCGCCGTCGAGGACGGGATGACCGACCTGATCAAGACCGAGGTGGCGTGACCCAGCCGCCGTCCGCCGGGGGCCCGTCGTCGCACGGGCTCCCGGCGAATCCGTACAACCCGCACGCCTGGGTTATCGGTGAGCCCGAGATCGGATCGGGCACCTGGATCGGCGCGTTCACCGTCATCGACGGCTCGGGCGGCCTGACCATCGGCGCGGGTTGTGACATCAGCTGCGGAGCGCAGATCTACACGCACTCCACGGCTCGCCGTTGCGTCTCCGGCCGGGCCTATGCTTCGGTGGACCGGGCGCCGGTCCGCATCGGTGACCGGGTCTTCATCGGCGCCAACGCCACGGTGATGATGGGCGTCACCATCGGTGACGGCGCCGTGATCGGTGCGGGCGCCGTGGTCACCCGGGACGTGCCGGCGGGGGCGGTCGTGGCGGGGGTGCCGGCCCGGGTGGTGTCCAGAGTCGAGCTGGAAGGGTCCGACGTCCGGTTCGTGCCGGTCGTGGAGAGCTAGGAGTTCCCCCGTGCGTATCGCAGTGGTCAACAACTTCTTCCCGCCCCGCGCGGGTGGCAGCTCGCACCTGTCCGAGTCCCTCGCCAAGGGCTACGCGGCGGCCGGGCACGAGGTCCTCGTGCTCACCGCCGCCTATCAGGACGCGCCGGCCGAGGAGGAGCGCGACGGCCTGCGGATCGTCCGCCTGCCCGCCTGGATGCTGCCGCAGACCCGGCTGGCGGTGAGCTTCGACATCTCGTTCACCAGCCGGCCCAGCCTGCTGCGCCGGGTCCGCAAGCTGCTCGACGGCTTCCGGCCGGACGTCATCCACCAGCACGGCCAGTTCTTCGACCTGACCTGGGCGACCTCGCTGTACGCGCGGAAGCGGAACGTCCCCACGCTGCTCTCCATCCACACCCGGTTGGAGAACCCGCAGGCCCGGTACGCCAAGGTCTTCCGTGGCCTGGACGCCACCATGGTCAAGCCGTTCATGCGGCGGTCCAAGCCCCGGCTGGTGGTCATGGACGTGCTCATGCAGGAGTACATCGAGGAGCGCTACCGCGGCGCGCACTCCGGCCTGGTGCCGATCCCGGTCGGCGTCGACCCGGAGTGGGTGACCGGCGGCAACGGCCAGCGGATCCGCGAGCGGTACGACCTGGGCGACTCGCCGGTGATCCTGTCGGTCGGCCACGTCATCCCGCTGCGGGACCGGATCGCGCTCGTCGAGGCGCTGCCCGCGGTCCTGGCCGCGGTGCCGGACGCCAAGCTGCTGATCGCCGGGCAGATCTACTACCCGGTCTTCCAGGAGCGGGCCAGGGCGCTCGGCGTCGAGCACGCGGTGGTCTGCGCGGGCAAGGTGCCCAAGAGCGAGATCCCCGACCTGCTCGCCGCCGCCACCGTCGAGTCGCACGAGCAGGGCCTCGGCCTCGGCACGGCGACGCTGGAGGCGATGGCGGCCGGCGTGCCGGTGGTCGCGCCGGCGCGGGCCGACAACTTCCCCGGGATCGCGCTGCGGGACGGGGAGAACGTCCTGCTCTGCGCGCCCGGCGACGTCGACGGGCTGGCCGAGCGGCTGATCGCCGCGCTCACCGACCCGGTGGTGGCCAAGCAGATCGGCGTGAACGGCCAGGCCCTCATCCGGGAGCGGTTCAGCCTGGAGCGGGTCCTCGACCGACACCTCGAGGTGCTCGGTGAGATGGCCGCCGCCCGGCACTGACCGGTGAACCACGATGCCCCCGACCCGCAGGGTCGGGGGCATCGCTCGTTTCGGGGCGCGTC
>NZ_JBSGJR010000239.1:0-9541 GCF_053605645.1 Micromonospora sp. NPDC003776 | reverse complement strand
GTGCCGGTGCCGGTGCCGGTGGCGGCCACCGCGCGGGCTGCCCGGGCCCGCTACGGCGACCACCTGGACCGCATGACCCGGCACGCCGCGGCCCGGCTGCGCGCGGCCGGCTGGCCGATACGCGTGCGGTACCCGCTGCGGGCGCTGCCCCGGCCGGACTCGGTCGCGCTGGACAGTGCCGGGCGGGCCGCGGCGGCCGACGCGGCGTTCCGGCTGCGGCGGTCGGGCGTGGTGGACGGGCCGATTGTGCTGCTCGATGACATCGTCACCACCGGTGCGACACTCGCGGCGGTGAGCCGGGTCTTGCATGCGGCGGGAATGACGCCAAAGGCCGCGGCGGTGCTCGCCGCAACGCAAAAGCGACGCCATCAGTGACGCTTCGTGTTTCCGTTTCACCCCATGGTGTATGAGCTGTTAAATTTCGCGGCCTCCTTTGGCAACCAGGGGTGACTGGTGGCCCAACAGGAGTTAGCGTTTTCGTGTCGGGGGTAGGAGGTCCATCACCCTTCCCCGGCATTGGAAGGAGGCGTAGCCGTACCAACCGGTCGACGCCGAGCGGGGCAGCTCCCACGGGGCGTCGACCGGATAGATCCGGACCGAACGACCGTCCGAACAAGGGAGGTCACGTGGACATCGTGGTCAAGGGCCGTAACGTCGAAGTGCCGGACCATTACCGGGTGCACGTAGCCGAAAAGCTCGCGAAGATCGAACGCTACGACCACAAGCTCATTCGTGTGGACGTCGAGTTGTTCCACGAGCGCAATCCGCGCCAGGCCGATCACTGCCAGCGGGTGGAAATCACCTGCGTCACGCGCGGCCCGGTGATCCGGGCCGAGGCCTGCACGAATGATTTCTACAGCGCGCTGGACGCGGCCATCGCCAAGTTGGACACCCGGTTCCGCCGGGCGGCCGACCGGCGTCGCGTCCACCGGGGGCGGCACGCGCCGCTCTCCGTCGCCGCGGCCACCGCCGACCTGCCGGTGGCCGACCTCGACGGGCCCGGGCTGGCGGTGCTGAACGGCTCCCGTACGGCGACTGCGGTCGCCGACCGACCCGACGACGACTACGTCACCGAGGAGCACGGCGACCAGCCGTGGCACATCGCGCGGGAGAAGGTGCACCCCGCCGAGCCGATGACCGTCGACGACGCGTTGTTCCAGATGGAGCTGGTCGGTCACGACTTCTATCTGTTCCAGGACAAGGAGTCCGGCCGCCCGAGTGTCGTCTACCGTCGGCACGCCTACGACTACGGGATCATCTCGCTCGACACGGCGCCCTGATCACCGCGTGACCGGAGACTGGCCGGGAGCCGTGGTGGCCTGCCACCGCGGCTCCCGCCGTCAGCGGGCGCGGTCGTCGGCCAGCAGGCCGTAGAGCACCGAGTCGACCCGGGTGCCGGCCGGACCGGGGAGCCGGCCGCGCATCACCCCTTCCCGGCGGAAGCCGGCCTTCTCCAGGACCCGCTGCGAGGCGACGTTTTCCGGCCGGGTGCCCGCCCAGAGCCGGGCCAGTCCGACGTCGAAGGCCCAGCCGGCCAGCAGCGCCACGGTCCGGGTGGCCAGCCCCCGGCCTCGGGCCTCGGGCAGCAGGCTGTAGCCGAGCATGGCCTGACCGGTGGTCGGTTCGTCGTACACCAGCGCGCAGCCGCCGACCACCGCGTCGGTGTGTGCGTCGAGGATGGCGAGGTCGGCGGAACGGCCGGCCAGCCAGTGGCTCTCCGCCAGGCGGCAGCGCCGCTCGGTCGCCTCCCGGCTGGGCGGCGCCGGCGGCACCCGGTTCGCCACCACCTCCGGCAGCGTGTGCAGCCGGTGCATCGGGTCGGCGTCCGTCGGGCCGAGCCGGCGCAGGGCGACCACCCCGTCGGTGAGCCGGCCCCCGGGCAGGTCGGGCAGCAGCCGGGCGGTCGGCCCGGGCGGGTCGTCGGCGAGGCGTACCCAGGCGACCAGGTCGTACCGGCCGCCGTCGCGCGCGGTGCCGGCCCCGCGGCGTACCCCCTCGTGGTGGAAGCCCGAGGCCAGCGCGACGCGCTGGCTGGCCACGTTCTCCGGCTCGACGAGCAGTTCCAGCCGCGCGGTGCCGGCGGCGAAGGCCCGTTCGGCCAGCGCCCGGGCGGCGGCCGTCGCCACGCCCCGGCCACGTGCCCACGGCGCCACCCAGTAGCCGATCTCCAGCTGCCGCCGCTCGGGCAGCGGGCTGCCGAGCCCGACGGCGCCGAGCAGCCGGTCGGTCGCCGGGTCGGCGATCGCGTACGACGCGCCGCCCGCGGCCCAGACCGCCGGCGCGCCCTGGGTGATCCACCAGCGGGCGCTCTCCTCCGTGTACGGGTCGGGGAAGCCGGTCATGAACCGCCGGATCAGCGGGTCCGCGGCGGCGGCGACGGTGTCGGCCAGGTCGGCCGGGCGGTGCTGCCGCAGCCGCACCCCGTACGCCTCGATGGTCTCGGGCGTCACGCCAGGTCCTGTGGAAGCAGCGCGGCCACCCAGGCGTCCGTCGGCTCCCCCCGGTGCTGGACGCCACCGCGGGCGGTGCCCTCGAAGACGAAGCCGGCCTTCTCGGCGGCCCGACGCGAGGCGGTGTTGCCCACGTTGGCCCGCCACTCGATCCGGGCCAGTCCGAGCGTGGTGAACCCCCAGGCGCTCAGCGCACCGAGGGCGGCCGGCATCCAGCCACGGCCCCGGGCGTACGGGGCGGTCATGAAGCCCACGTCGGCGACGAGCGGGGAGGCGGGGGTGATCCGCAGGTCGACCGAGCCGGCGTACCGGTCGTCGGCGCCGGCGATGGCGAAGGTGGCGCCGGTGCCGCGGGCCCAGGCCGCCCGCGCGACGTCCCGCAGGAAGCCCTCCGCGTACTCCGACAGGTACGGGTGCGGGACGGTGGTCCAGCGGGCGGTCTGCTCGTCCCGGCAGGTCTCGACCAGCGCGTCGAGGTCGCGCTCCTCCAGCGGGCGCAGCCGCAGCTCGGTGTCCCCGGCGGTGGCGAAGAGGACGGGCTGGGGGCGGCCGAACACGGCGGCCCGGCGGGCCGGCAGGGTGTCCGGGCCGTACGGGACGGGTTCGCCGGGCGCGGCCAGCTCGGACGGGAGGAGCGAGCCGACCCAGCCCTCCCGGCGGCCGTCGACGGCCGGCTGGGCCAGCCGCAGCTCGCCCTCGATCCGGAAACCGGCCCGGAGCGCGACCAGGCGGGAGGCGTGGTTGCCGATCTCGGCCTGCCAGATCAGCCGGCGCAGCTTGAGCGCGTCGAAGGCCCAGCGGGCGACGGCCCGGGTGGCCCGTACCGCGACGCCCCGGCCGCGCGCCCAGGGCGCGGTCCAGTAGCCCACCTCGGCCGAGTCCAGCGCCCGGTCGATCGAGACCAGGCCGCAGGACGCGAGCAGCTCCCCGCTGTCGGCGTCGCAGACCGCGAACAGCGCCTCGGTGCCCTCCGCCCAGGCCGTCCCGCTGATCGTGGTCACGTACCCGAGGGCGTGTTCGGGCAGATACGGGCGAGGTACGGTGGTCCAGCGCTGGATGTCCGGATCCTGGCAGGCGCGGTACACCGCGTCGGCGTCCTCGGCCCGCCAGGGTCGCAGCAGCAGGCCGTCCTCGATGATCTCCGCGGGCTCCATCGGGTCATCGTGCCGGATCGTTCGCGCTGGGCGTAACCGGATAACGGCCGCTCAACGGCCACCTGGGGCGTTATGTCGGGTTCCCTGCCCCGGACCGCCGCCACCAGTGACCATCGCCGCGATGGAGCGCCTACGATGGTTCGAGACTGTCTAGGGGAGCGTTGATCCGTGTCGATTCTGGAAAAGGTCCTTAGCGCGGGCGAGGGCCGTATGGTGCGCCGGCTCAAGGCCATCGCCGCCGCCGTCAACTCGATCGAGGACGACTACGTCAACCTCAGCGACGACGAGCTGCGCGGCATGACCGACCAGTTCAGGGAGCGGCTCGCCGACGGTGAGACCCTCGATGACCTGTTGCCCGAGGCGTTCGCGGTGTGCCGGGAGGCCGCCTCGCGGGTGCTCGGCCAGCGGCCCTACGACGTCCAGGTGATGGGCGGCGCGGCGCTGCACTTCGGCAACATCGCCGAGATGAAGACCGGTGAGGGCAAGACCCTGACCTCGGTCATGCCGGTCTACCTGAACGCGCTCGCCGGCAAGGGCGTGCACGTGGTCACGGTGAACGACTACCTGGCCGAGCGTGACGCCGCCTGGATGGGTCGGGTGCACGAGTGGTCACCCTCGACCGGGCCCGGTTGCTGGCCCTGCCCCAGCACACCGCCACCCTGCCGATCGCCTGCGTCGAGGGCTGGTCCACCGCGCAGACCTGGACCGGGGTCCGGCTGCGCGACCTCGCCGCTCTGGTCGGCCCCGGCGAACCGGCCCGGGCCCAGGTCCGGTCGCTGGAACGCGCCGGCCTGTTCCGCCAGGTGACCCTCCAGGGCAACCAGGTGGCCGACCCGGACGCGCTGCTGGCCCTGCGGGTCAACGGCGTCGACCTCAGCCCGGACCACGGCTACCCGGCACGGATCATCGTGCCCGCGCTGCCCGGCGTGCACTGCACCAAGTGGGTGGAGGAGATCGCGTTCGATGGCTGAGTTCCGGCGGGCGTACGGCGCAGCCCCCTGGCACCTGCTGCTCCTGGCCGGCTGTTTCGCGGTGGCCGGCTGGATCGCGCTGCGGCTGGCCGGCGAGCCGACCGCCGGGCGGATGCTGGTGTGGTTCGTGGGCGCGGCGATCGCCCACGACCTGGTCCTCTTCCCGGCGTACGCGGCGGTCGACCGGGTGCTGCGCGCCGGGTGGGCCCGGGGCGGGCGGCCGTCGGTGCTGAACCACCTCCGGGTCCCGGCGCTCGGCGCGGGCCTGCTCCTGCTGGTCTACCTGCCCGGGATCCTCGGCCTCGGCGACGGCACGTACGTCGCGGCGACCGGCCTGGCCCCCCGGGCGCTGGTGGGCCGGTGGCTGGTGGTCAGCGCTGTGCTGTTCGCCGCCAGCGCGCTGGTGTACGCCGTCCGCCGGTTGTCCCGCCGGGCCGGCTGACCGGCCGGGATCAGGGGGCGATGCGCAGCCGGCGGATGTGCGTCTCGTCGTAGTCCTCGAACCGGAACCGCAGGCCGGGGAACGGGCTGCCGGGGAAGTCACCGCTGATGGTGGCGGTCACCACCGTGCCGGCCGGGGTGTCCTCGACGTCGGTGATCTCGTACGAGACCAGCGGCGTCTCGCGGCGCCACGCGCGGATCTCCCCGATGCCCCGGTGGGTCCGCCCCTCGTCCTCCACCACGGCGTCGTCGGCGAAGAGGGCGAAGTACTGATCCTTGTCCGGCTGGCCGGCCAGTTCGAAGTAGCGGCTGATGAGCTCCGGTGCCGTGTTCATGGGTTCTCCTTGCCGATCGGTGGGTCAGACGGTGGGGATGGTGCCGCCGTCGATGACGTGCTCGGCGCCGACGATCGCCGAGGCGCGGTCCGAGACGAGGAAGGCGACCAGGTCGGCCACCTCCTGCGGGTACGCCGGACGGCCCAGTGGGATCCCGCCGAGGCTGGCCATCAGCTGGCCGAGGGCGCCCTCGCGGTCGGTGCCCGACGCGGCGGCGAGCCGGTCGATCAGGGCGTCGGCCGCCGAGGTCCGGATGAACCCGGGCGCCACGCTGTTGACCCGGATGCCGTGCGGGGCGAGCTCGTTGGCGAGTCCCTTGCTGTAGGTGGTCAGCGCGGACTTCGCCGCGGCGTACGCCAGGGTGGCCTCGTACAGCGGCTTGCGCCGCTGGATCGAGGAGACGTGCACGATCGCGCCGCGCCCCGAAGCGATCATGGCGGGGACCAGCCGGCGGTCCAGCCGGACCGCCCCGAGCAGGTTGAGGTTGAGTTCCTCGAGCCAGGTCGCCTCGTCGAGGGCGGCGAACCCGCCGCCCGGCGCGTGCGAGCCGCCCACGACGTGCACCAGGACGTCCACGCCCTCGGGCAGCCGGTCGGCGACCGTCTGCGCGCCGCCCACCGTCGCGGTGTCGGCGGCGATGAACCGCTCGGGGTACGGGTGGCCGGGCGGTTCGTTGCGGGCGGTGACCCAGACCGTAGCCCCTGCCTCGCGCAGCCGGTCGGCGATCGCCGCGCCAGCGCCCTTGGTGCCGCCGGTGACCAGGGCCCGTCGACCGGCCAGCGAGTCCCGGTCGGGCAGTGGCTGCGCCATCGGGTGTCCTCTCCTCGGGCAGCACGAGACGGACGCGTGGCGGCGCGTATCGTTACTGCTAAACTAAAAGTAAGTGACTTCGACCTTAGCACCCACTCGGCGAGGAGCACGCATGGCAGGGAAGATCCGCCTGGAGGACCGCGAGTGCCCGCTCTCGGCGACGCTCGGCGTCGTGGGCGAGTGGTGGACTCTGCTGATCCTGCACGACGCCTTCGACGGGTACACCCGGTTCGATCAGTTCCAGGCGAACCTGCGGATCTCCTCCAGCATGCTGACCAGCCGGCTCCGCACCCTCACGGCCAACGGCCTGCTGGAGCGCCGCCGTTACCAGACCCATCCCGACCGGTACGAGTACGTGCTCACCGACCTGGGCCGTAGCCTGCGCCCGGTGATCGTCGCGCTCGCCGCCTGGGGCAACTCCCGGCTGGAACCCGAGCGGCGCAGCATGATCCTGGTCGACCGGGAGACCGGCGCGGAGGTCGAGCCGGTCGTGGTGGACCGGGCCACCGGCCGCCCGTTGGACCCGCAGCGGTACGTCTTCGCCGCCGGGCCCGCGGCGAGCGAGGTCATGCGTGCCCGGTACGCGGGCGTCGCGCCGGAGCGGCCCGAGACGTGAGCCGGCTCAGTCCGGGGAAAGGTCGCCGGTGATCGTCGCGACGCCGCCGACCTGGACCAGCGGGCCGGCGGGGCCCGGCCGGGTGGTGGCGACCACGGTCGAGGGCTCGCCGAGCGCGTCACCCATGTCGACCGCCAGCGCGGACCCGCCCCGCCCCGCCAGGTGCGCCGCGAGGCAGGCCGTGCTGTTGGCGTTGGCGATGTCCTCCGGCACCCCGATCGACGGGGCGAACATCCGGGCCGCGGCGCGGCCGTCGGGACCCGGGGTGGTGTGTACGTAGCAGCCCAGCAGCCCCAGCCGTTCGCACGTCTCGCGCAGCCGGGTCAGGTCGGGGGCCAGTGCGGCCAGCACCTCGCGGTCCGCCACCTGCACCAAAAGCCGGGGCCGGCCCACCGAGGCGACCCGGCAGGGCGACTCGGGTCCGATGCCCAGGGCCGACAGCACCGGCGCGCACTCCGCCGGCACCGGCTCGCGCAGCGTGACCGGTCCGGGGTCGAAGACCGCCTGGTACCGGCCGTCGTCCCCGGTGGCCCGGCCGACGAAGGTCCGGCCGCCGGAGCGGAGCGTCGTCCCGTACTCCCGGGTGCCGGCGCGGGCGGCCAGCACCGCCAGGGCGGCCACCGTGCCGTGCCCGCAGGCCGGCAACTCGGCGGCGGCGGTGAAGAAGCGCAGTGACACGGACCCGTCCGCCGTGGGGGCGAGGAAGACCGCATGGGACGTGCCCGCCGCCACCGGCACCGCGCGTCGCTCGGCGTCGGTCAGCGACGTGTCGTCGACCACCGCGGTCGGGCTGCCGCCCCGCCTGTCCCGCTGGCACGCGTGCACGATGGTGACGCGGCGGCTCACGGGCCCACCAGCAGGGCGGCGACGGTGGCCGTGGTGGCCAGGGCGGCCAGCGCGGCGCTGGTGGCCACGAACCGGCCCAGCGGCACCGCCACCCCGGCGGCGCGGCAGCGCTCGTACCAGATCAGCGTGGCCAGCGACGCCCACGGCGTGGCGAGCGGGCCGACGTTGGTGCCGACCAGCAGGGCCAGCAGTTGGGTGTGGTGGTCGGTGGCGATGACCGCCTCCCCGGCGACGTACGCGGGCAGGTTGTTGACCACGTTGGCGAAGAGGGCGCCGACGGCGCCCGCCCGCAGCGCGCCCGCCGCGCCCGGGTCGCCGCCGATCAGCGTGCCCATCACGGTGTCCAGGCCGTGCCGCCCGATGGTCTGCACCACCAGGAACAGGCCGGTCACGAAGACCAGCAGCCGCCACGGGACCAACGCGAGCCGGAGGCTGCCCCGGGCCCGGACGGCGAAGCCGGCGACCAGGATCGCGGCGGCCACCCCGGAGGCCACTCCGATCTCGACACCGGCCAGGATGCCGGCCACGAAGAGCAGGCACGCGGCGAACGCGGTGCGGTAGAGCACCGGGTCCGGTGGCACGTGCGGGGGTGGCGGGACGAACGGGTCGGCGCCGGCCCGGGCCGGCCGCCAGTACCACCACCAGAGCAGCAGCATGGTGATCACGATGGCGACCAATTGGGGCCACCACATCCGGGCCGCCCACGGCACCGGGTCCAGGCCGATCCGGTCGCTGGCCAGGATGTTGGTCAGGTTGGACACCGGCAGCAGCAGGCTGGCCGTGTTGGCCAGCCACACCGTGGTCATCGCCAGCGGCGTCGGCGGCACCCCGAGCTTGCGGGCCAGCGCGATCATCACCGGGGTGAGCAGCACGGCGGTGGTGTCCAGGTTGAGCGCGATGGTGGTGACCGAGGCGAACCCGACGCAGAGCCAGAACAGCGCCCGGAAGCTGCCCCGCGCGGTGATCGCCACCTGGGCGGCCAGCGCGTCGAAGACCCCGGCCACCGCGGTCAGCTCGGCCAGCACCACCACCGTGCCGAGGAAGATCAAAATGGGGACGATCCGGCGTACGGTGGCCTCGGCGTCGGCGCGGGGGAGCAGTCCGGTGAGGACACAGGCCAGCCCGACCACGGCCAGCCCGATCGCGATCCAGTCGAGCACGTGCAGCCGGCCCCAGCGGGATCGGTCCGGCGCGGCGGACGGCGGCTCGCCGACGGTCTCCACGAGGGATGATCCTCGCACACCGGCGAGCGGCCAGACGCGCCCGACGCGGCTGCCGAGGGTGGCCACGGATTGACCGTCAGTGGTGAAATGACCATGTGGCTGTAGGCGCGCACCCCACCCGGTCCGACCGCCCCATCGACTTCTTCATCAGCTACTCGCCCGCCGACGAACGCTGGGCGACCTGGCTGGCCTGGGAGTTCGAGGCCGCCGGCTACCGCACCCTGCTCCAGGCCTGGGACTTCGTGGCCGGCACCAACTTCATCGACTTCATGGACCGGGGCGTCCGGGAGGCGGCCGTCGTGGTGGCCGTCCTGTCCGAGCGCTACCTGCATTCCACCTACGGCAAGCTGGAGTGGCAGGCCGCGCTGCGCGCCGACCCCGACGGCACCGGCAACAAGCTGGTCACCGTGCGGGTGGAGGACTGCCCGATCGACGGGCTGCTGGCCACCATCACGTACGTCGACCTGGTCGGGGTGACCGACCCGGCGCAGGCCCGGGGCCGGGTGCTCGACCGGATCCGGGAGGCGCTCAACGGCCGGGCCAAGCCCGTCCTGCAACCGGCGTTCCCGCACCACCCCGCCGACCCGGCCGGGGTGCTCGCCACCCCGGGTCGCCGCTGTCACCGGCGGGCCGGCCCGATCACCACCTCGGCGAGATAGACGCAGGTGCGCCCCTCGTGCGAGGAGTAGTAGCTG